>JACIWU010000002.1 GCA_014360805.1 Chloroflexota bacterium | reverse complement strand
GGCCAAGGTGCGACGCACTTCCGGAAGTGCGTCGCACCTTGGCCTCCAATCGTCCAACGGGCGCCATTTGACATTCCCTACCACCTCCGCTATCATTATCGGTGTGCCCAAGCAGGTCGGGCGGTCGCGGTTGGATCCGTCCAACCGAGGAAAGTCCGAGCTCCACAGAGCACGGTGCTGGATAGCGTCCAGGCGGGGCGACCCGACGGAAAGTGCCACAGAAAACAACCGCCCTCGCCGCCTCGCGGCGACGGGGGTCAGGGTGAAAAGGTGGTGTAAGAGACCACCAGCAGTCCGGGTGACCGGGCTGGCTAGGCAAACCCCACCGGGAGCAAGACCAAATAGGAGGGCAAGGCGGCTGTGCCGCCGACAGGCTGCTCGCCTGCGCCCTTGGGTAGGTCGCTAGAGGTGTCAGGTAACTGCCACCCCAGATAGATGACCGCCGGCCGCTCGCGCGGCTACAGAACTCGGCTTACAGACCCGCTTGGGCACAAACGCACCTTAACTCGCACGCCAGACAACCTCCGGCCAGGGCAAAGCCGCTGCGCATATGTGAACGATGGGTGAAAATGCAGAGTCTAATTTTAAAACTTCGCGCAGGGGCTTTACATATTCCAAGAAGTGGTGTATAATGGGTCAAAGTGGGGCAAGGTAGAGGGAAAGTGCATCACAGGCCCCTAACTAGGGCCGACCAGGGCGGCATACCATGTTCCTCAACGATGACGCACAGACGATTGACGACAAAGGCCGGCTCACCATGTTTCTCGGTGAGTACCTGCATACTATTGACGACAAGGGTCGCCTTACCATCCCGTCCAAATATCGGGCCTACCTAGAGGACGGAATGGTCGCTACACGCGGGCTAGACCGCTGCATCGTCGTGTACCCGATGGCCGAATGGAGGTCCCTGGTGGACAAGATCATGGGGCTCCCCTCCACTCCCCGCCCAACCCGCGAATACGCGCGCCTGATTTTCTCCGCCGCGGCAGACCTGCGCGCCGACCGTCAGGGGCGCATCCTGATACCTGCTGTCCTTTACAACTACGCCGAGATTGACTCCGAGGCAGTCATCATCGGCATGTCCAACCGATTTGAAATCTGGCAGCCCAAGCGCTGGGCAGAATATCGCAAGACCATGGAGCAGGACGCCGAGTTCATCGCCGACAAACTGGCCGAACACGGCCTCGCCATATAGGCCGGGGGCCGACACGAGGGCCTCGTATGGATGAGCCTGCGCACACCCCCGTACTCCTGGACGAAGTCGTAGAAGCGCTGGCGATTCGGCCATCGGGCTGGTACGTGGATTGCACGGTGGGATTGGGAGGGCACAGCCGTGCCATTCTGGAAGCCTCCCGGCCGGGCGGCAGGCTACTGGGGCTGGACGCCGACGCCCGATCCCTGGAACTGGCGAGGCTGCGGCTGGCGGACTTCGGAGAGCGCGCCATTCTGGTGCACGCCAACTTCCGCGACCTGGAACACGTCGCCAGAGATAACGGGGTGGATGCCGCAAACGGGATCGTGATGGACTTGGGACTCTCATCGTGGCAACTTGCCGACAGCGCCAGGGGCTTCTCGTTTCACGACGATGGCGGCCTAGACATGCGGTTTGACCCGTCGGAAGGCGTGAGCGCTGCCGACCTAGTCAACTCGCTGGGCGAGGACGAACTGGCAGCCCTCATCTGGCGCTACGGCGAGGAACCCAAGGCGCGGCCCATCGCTCGGGCCATCGTGCGGGCACGGCCCATCGCCACCGCCGGCCAACTGGCCGAAGTCATCGCCCGCGCGGCAGGGCGGCGCGGCCGAATCCATCCGGCCACGCGCACCTTTCAAGCGTTGCGGATCGCGGCCAACCGCGAGTTGGAGAGCCTGGAGGCGGCGCTGCCTCAGGCGGTGCGGCTCCTGGCGCCAGGGGGGCGGCTGGCGGTCATCTCCTTTCACTCGCTGGAGGACCGCATCGTCAAAACGTTCTTTAGAAACGAATCCAGGGATTGCATCTGCCCGCCGGGGATACCGCAATGCGTCTGCGGGCATCGCGCAACCCTGCGCACGATTACGAAGAAGCCCATCACGCCCAGCCCGCGCGAGGTGAACGCCAACCCGCGGGCCAGGAGCGCCAAGTTGCGCGTCGCAGAAAGGCTGCCGGACACGAAATGAGCGCTGTTCGCCAGAACACCGAAGGGGAACCGAACATTCAACCCGCCACGCGGGCCGGTGCCTTGTGGCGGGCCATCCGCGAGAAAGGGCTGTTTGTCGCTATCGCGGCCCTCACGGTGTTCTGCTGGGCGGCCATCCCGCTCTACACGACCACCCAGCGCACGCACGCCGAGTACCAGATCGCATCGCTCCAGCAGCAGATTCTGGAACTGCAACGTGAAAAGGCCCAACTCACCAGGGAGTTGGCCGAGCGCCTGCGCCTGGACGTTCTGGAGAAGGCTGCGCGCGAAGAAGGGTTGGGCCCGCCGGTGGCGCTGGATTATCTGACAGTCCCATAGGTCGCTGGTTGGACGCACCCCCTGGCCGCCGAGCAGGTCGCGCGAGCAGGGGGTGGAGTTGCCCTTCAGGGCATCGGCAAGGACCGCGCGGCGGCGCGAACCGCGCGGGCGAAGGTTCTCGGGTTCAGGGGAACGAGGGGAAAGGGGCATATGGATCGCTCGCCAGATGACATCACCCGACAGCGATGGGTCATCCTCATCGTGCTGTTCAGCGCGTGCGCCATCTTCCTCACACTGTCGCTCGTGGTGAGCCAGTTCGTGAAGGTTGGCGCGTCGCCGCAGGACGAAGCCTCACCCGGCAGCATCCGACTGCCGCGCGGCGCTTTGGCCGACCGCAACGGGTTCCTCCTGGCCTTTGATGTCTTTGAATACGACGTGGAAGCAAGTCCTGCCGGGTTGAGTTCGGAGAAACGCGACAAACTCGCCGACGCCCTGGCCCCCCTCCTCAACAAACCGCGGGATGAGATCCGCGCCCTCCTGGAGACGAACAGTGCCTACGTAACGCTCGCCACCCATCAGAGCGGCTCCGTAGAGCCAGAAATCAAAAATATCCGTGAGTCGTTTGGCCCGGTAGTCAAGACCGTGCCCCACCCCGTCCGCTACTATCCGGAGGGATCGCTTGCTGCCCATGTCCTCGGCTTCGTCAACGCGGACCCGGGCGGGTGCTACGGCGTGGAGGAGTACTACCAGCAGGACCTGCACCGCGAGCCTGTCCCCCTGGCCAAGTTGGGGCCGGCCGCCTGGGACGACATCCAGGCCTCCGACACCCTCCTCGTCCTCACCATTGACCGCTACGCGCAGCGCATCGTGGAGGAAGAACTGGACGCCGCAATCAAGCAGACTGGCGCCAAGAGCGGCCAGGCTATCGTAATGCTCGCCAAGAGCGGCGAGATTCTGGCCATGGCCAGCCGGCCCACGTACACCCCGGCGGAGTACTGGAAAGCGCAGGCCAACACGTGGCTGAACCCCAACGTCTCCGAGATCTACGAACCCGGCTCCATCTTCAAGCCCATCACCTATGCCGCTGCCCTGGACACCCAGACCATATCCGCCAGCGAACTCTTCTACGATCCCGGCGTCATTGAAGTCGGCGGCCGCAAAATCTACAACTGGGACAAAGTGGGCCACGGCACGGTGGACATCGTGGAGGCCCTCGGCAACTCCCTGAACGTCGTTGCTGCCACCATCACCCAGCGCATGGGCAAGGAGCGATTCTACACATACGTCCGACGGTTCGGGTTCGGCCAACTCACCGAAATTGACCTGGCCGGCGAAGCGCCCGGCATCGTCAAAACGCCCTACGACAACCCCCTGTACTCCGACTCGGACCTGGGCACCAACTCGTTCGGGCAGGGCATCTCGGTTACGCCCATCCAAATGATCTCGGCGATCTCGTCCATCGCCAACGGCGGCGTCCTCATGTCGCCCCAGGTGGTTCGTCGCAAGATCGTGGGCGGGCGCGTGATAGAACTCCAGCCCCGCGTGATTCGCAGGACGGTCAGCAGCCAAACCGCCGAGACCCTCACCCGAATTCTGGTGCGCGTGGTGGACGAATATCTGGTCAAGGCGAAGGTTCCCGGCTACAGCATCGCCGGCAAGACCGGAACCGCCGAGATTCCCATAGGCGGCGCGTACGACCCAAACGACTACATCGCTTCGTTCGTGGGCTACGGCCCCGCCAGCGATCCGCAACTGGTGATCCTGGTGAAACTGGACCGGCCCCAGACCGTGAGGTCCGGCGAGGGAGCCGCAGCGCCGGTCTTTCAGCGGATCGCGGCGCGCCTGTTCCAGTATCTGGCCATCCCGCCAGACCGTGCAAAATGAGGGATTCTGTATGCTCACCCTAGGCGACATCATCCAGGCCGCAACCGGCATAGAAACGAAAGGCACGCCCGGCAGCGAGCGCCCCGTCCGAGACGTGGTCATTGACTCGCGGCAGGCCGGCCCCGACCGGCTGTTCGTCGGCCTGAAAGGCGAATCCGCCGACGGTTCGGACTTCGCGGACGACGCCATCGCCAAAGGCGCGGTGGCCGTCCTCGTCTCGCGCGCCCCGGCCACGGCGGCCCAGGTCTGGACCCGCGACACCGCGCACGACCGCATCACTCCGCCCGTCGCCATCGTCGTGCCCGACACCCTCTGGACGCTGCAGGAGGTCGCCGCCTACTGGCGCAGGCGCATGCGGGTGCGCGTTGTGGGCGTTACGGGAAGCGTGGGCAAGACTGTTACCAAGGAACTCACCGCGGCGGTCCTTTCTCGGCGCTACGTAACGCTGCGGAACGAGGGCAACCTCAACAACGAAATCGGCCTGCCCCTGACCCTGCTGAAAGTTACGCCCAAGACCGAATACGCCGTCTTGGAGATGGGCATGTACGCCCTGGGCGAAATCGCGCGCCTGGCCGAAATCGCCATGCCCGCCCTCGGCATCGTTACCAACGTGGAGCCTGTCCATCTGGAGCGGCTGGGGTCCATTGAGCGCATCGCGCAGGCCAAGTCGGAACTGGTGCAGGCGCTGCCCGCCGACGGCGTCGCCATCCTCAACGGCGACGACCCGCGCGTGCGGAGCATGGCCGCCCTGACCCGCGCCAGGGTCTTCACCTACGGTCTCACGCCCGACTGCGACCTCTACGCCTCCGACGTAGAAAGCCAGGGCCTGGAAGGCATCCGTTTCCGCCTGCACTACCGCGGCGACACCATCCACGCCCGCGCGGCTCTGCTGGGTACGCACTCGGTCCACACGGCCCTGGCCGCCGCCGCCGTCGCCTTGAACGAGGGCCTCTCGTGGCAGGAGATCATGGCGGGGCTTATGGACGTGTCGGCGCAACTGCGGCTCATCGCCACGCCCGCCATTCGCGGCGCGCTCATCCTGGACGACACCTACAACGCAAGCCCCAAGTCCACCATCGCCGCGCTGAATTTGCTCGCAGAACTGAAGGGACGTAGGATAGCAGTTTTGGGCGACATGCTAGAACTGGGCGCCTTGGAAGAAGAGGGACACCGCAAGGTCGCGCGAAGGGCCATTGAGGTCGTGTCCCGCCTCATCGCCGTTGGCAAGCGTGGGCGCATCATCGGCGAAGAGGCGCTGGCGTGCGGCATGTCGCCGCAGGACGTGGTCATCGTGGACTCCAACGAAGAGGCCATCCGCGTCCTGTCCGATTGGATTCAAGAAGGGGACATTATCCTAGTCAAGGGATCTCGCGGCATGCACATGGAAGACATCGTGAAGGCCCTGAGGGCCGAGAGGTGATACATTGGCCAGTTCACTGACGTTGGGAACCATATCCTTCTTGCTGGCGGTTTTCTGGGGCGGGCCTCTTATCCGAGTGCTCAAGAAGTACCGCATCGGCAAGCAAATCCGCGTGGACGGCCCGTCCAGCCACATGGTCAAGATGGGCACGCCCACCATGGGCGGCTTGATGATGATCATCCCCGTGCTCCTCATCACCGCCGCCCTCAACCTGCCCAACCTGCGGGGGCTGGACCTCATCGGGCGGTCCATTCTCCTGCCCATGGGCGTCATGCTGGCCTACGGCATCCTGGGCGCCATTGACGACCTGGCTGGCGTTCGCGGCACGCGCGGCACCGGCCTTCTGGCACGCTACAAGTTCCTTTGGCAGGTGCTCATCGCCCTGGTCGCGGCGCTGGGCCTCCATTTCGCGCTGGGCCTGCGCAGCGTCGCTATCCCTACCATCCCCTACAAGATAGACATCGGCCTCTGGTACCTGCCCGTCGCCGTCTTCATCATCGTGGGCAGCACCAACGCCGTCAACCTGACCGACGGCCTGGACGGGCTGGCGGGCGGCACGGTCGCCATCGCCTTCACCGCCTACGGAATCATCGCCTACCTCCAGGGGCAGGTTTATCTGGTCAACTTCTGCTTCACGGTTGTGGGGGCCACGCTGGCATTTCTCTGGTACAACGCCCATCCGGCCATGCTCTTCATGGGCGACACCGGATCTCTGGCCCTGGGCGCCACGCTGGGAACCGTCGCCCTGATGACCGGCCAGTGGCTCCTGCTGCCCGTCGTGGGCATCATCTTCGTGGCCGAGGCGCTGTCCGACATCCTGCAGGTGCTGTACTTCAAACTCACCAAGGGGAAGCGCATCTTCAAGATGGCGCCCATCCACCACCACTTTGAACTCAAGGGCTGGTCGGAGGTGCAGGTAACCCTCCGGTTCTGGTTTATCGCCATGTTGGCCGCCATGCTTGGCGTAGCGCTTGCGTTGATCTAGGGCCATGTATTCAGACGAGACGGACTTCCGTAACCGAACAGTAACGGTCATCGGGGCGGCCCGCGAGGGCACGGCTCTGACGCGCTTCCTGTGCGAGCAGGGCGCGCGCGTCATCCTCAGCGACATCCGGACCGAGGAAGCCCTCGCCGCCCATTTGGACACCATCCGCGACCTGCCCGTTGACCTACGCCTGGGCGGCCACCCCGAGTCCATCCTGGACACCGACGTGGTCTTCGTGAGTCCAGGCGTCCCGCTGGAGATTCCCATCCTGCGCGAGGCCGTCCGCAGGGGCATCCCCTTGAGCAGCGAGACGCGGCTCTTCGTCCGCCTGTGCCCCGCCCCCATCATCGGCATCACCGGCAGCAGTGGCAAGACGACCACCACCGCCATGACCGGCGAGATGCTGAAGCAAGCGGGGTTCCGCACCTTCGTCGGCGGCAACATCGGGCGGCCGCTCATCGGCCACCTGCGCGAAATCCAGTCCACCGACAAAGTCGTCATGGAACTGTCCAGTTTCCAACTGGAGATGCTGGGCGCGAGTCCCCACATCGCCGCCATCCTGAACATCACGCCCAACCACCTGGACCGCCACCCCGACATGGCCTCGTACATCGCGGCCAAGCGCGAGATTCTGGCGCACCAAGCGGCGGATGACATCGCCGTTCTGGGCTACGACAACGCCGTAACCCGCGACCTGGCGGGCGCTTGCCACGGGCGCGCTTTCTTCTTCAGCCGCAAGGAGCGCGTGCCCGCCGGCAGTTACCTGGACGGCGACGCGCTGACCATCCGCCTGGACGGCGCGCCGGAGCGCATCTGCGCGCGCGGAGACCTGCGCCTGCGCGGCGAGCACAATCTGGAGAACGCGCTGGCGGCGTCGCTCCTGGCGCGACTGGCGGGCGCTCCGGCCGAAGCCATCGCGCGCGTCTGCGCTACCTTCCCTGGCGTGGAGCATCGGCTGGAGTTTGTCGCCACCGTCCGCGGCGCGCACTTCTACGACGATTCCATCGCCACCACGCCCGAACGCACGGTTGCCGCCCTGCGCTCGTTCACGGAACCCATCATCCTGCTGGCCGGCGGGCGCGACAAGCACCTGCCCTGGGAGGAGATGGCCGACCTCACCGTGCGGCGCGTGCGACACCTGATCCTGTTCGGCGAGGCGGCGGGTCTGATAGAGCGGGCCGTGTCCGAAGCCGTGCAGCGCGCGGAGGGGCCGACCACGCTCCGCGCCGTCCACGTCGTGCGACGGCTGGAGGAGGCCGTGCCGCTGGCCGCCGACCTGTCGCAGCCGGGCGACGTGGTGCTTCTGGCCCCTGGGGGCACGAGTTTTGACGCCTTCCGCGACTTCGCCGAGCGCGGACAGCGGTTCAAAGAATTGGTGCGCGGCCTGCAATCGCAGGCAGCCAACCCCGATCAGGAGTAACACGGCCATGGCTACGCGCATCCGCAAGAACAGAATGGACGTCCCGCTGCTCATCACGACGGCGGCGCTGGTCCTGTTCGGCCTGACGGCGGTATGGGCGACCTCCGTCTCCGATGCCATGCTCTGGAGCGAGGGACAGGAGCCTCTCCAGTTCGTCCTGGGCCAGTTGAAATGGCTTATCATCGGACTTATCGTTGCAGTCGCGGTATACGTGATTGGCTATCGCCGATTGGCACGGCTGGTTCCCGCCCTCGCAATCGCCGTTCTGCTCTTGCTGATCGCCGTCTTTTTCTTTGGCAAATCCGACTACGGTGCCTATCGCCGACTGGAACTGTTTGGCTTTTCCGTGCAGCCCAGCGAGATCGCCAAACCCATCCTCATTCTCTACCTGGCGCGCTGGCTCTCGTCCAAGCGCGACAAACTCAACGACGTAGACGCGGGTCTCATCCCCTTCCTCATCCTGGTGGGCATCTATCTGGCCCTCATCTTGTTGCAGCCCAACCTGTCCAACGCCATAATCCTGGCTCTGGTCTCGGTTACCATGCTCTACCTGGCCGGGGCCGCGACGCGGCAGGTGCTGGCAGTCATCGCGGGCGGCGGCGTCCTGACGTTCGTCGTCGCCATGCTCATCCCCTACCAGCGCGCGCGCATCCTCGGCTTCGTCCGCGGGGGCGAAAGCAGCGCCGCCATCCAGAACCGGTTCCTGGAGACCCTGACCCGATCGGCAGGCATGTTCGGGCACGGGGTGGAGAAACTCCAGCAGCAAGCCGAACTGGTGCGCGGCGCTCACATGGATTTCATTTTCGCCTTCGTAACTTACGGGTTTGGCGTTTTCGTCGCGCTGGTGCTGCTGGCGGCCTTCCTATACTTCGGCTATCGCGCGACGCGAATCGCCCAGCACGCGCAGTCCGAACTCGGCATGCTCGCCGCGGCGGGCATCGGCGTCTGGATTCTCCTGCAGGCGCTCATCCACATCGGCGTGAACGTGGGCGTGCTGCCCATCACCGGCCTCACGCTGCCCTTCATCAGTTACGGAGGCACGTCTCTGTTGGCGTGCCTTATGGGTACAGGGATTCTGCTCAGCATCTCCGGCGACACACAGCGCAAGGAGACAAAATCCAGTGCGGCTTATGCTTACGGGGGGAGGTACCGGCGGCCACGTGTATCCAGCACTCGCCGTCGCCCAGGCGCTACGCGCCAGCGGGCACGGTGATGAGGTCTGGTACATGGGCCGCGGCAACAGCATAGAGCAGACGCTGGCCGAACGGGCCGGATTGCCGTTCGTGGCCGTTCCGGCTGCGCCGGTGCGTGGGGCCGGCCCCGTGCGGCTCGTGGTGAACGTGGCGAACCTCGTCCGTGGCACCTATCGGGCTGCGGGCGCGCTCCGCCGCTTGCGCCCCGACGCCATCTTCGCCACGGGGGGATACGTCTCGGTGCCGGTTGTGGTGGCAGGTTGGCTGCTGCGCATCCCCAGCCTTATCTACCTGCCGGACATGGAGCCGGGGCTGGCGGTCAGGGTCCTGGCGCGCATTGCCACGCGCGTGGCCGTAACGGCGCAAGAGGCCGCCCGCCACTTCCGCGCCGCCAAGGTCATCGTTACCGGCTACCCGGTGCGGGAAGAGTTTCTGGCGCTGGATCGGGCATCGGCACGGCGGGCGCTGTCGCTTTCCGACGACAAGATCGTGCTCGTCTTCGGCGGGAGCCGTGGCGCGAGCGCGCTCAACAAGGCCGTGGAGGTCGCGCTGGAGGAGATTCTGGAGTTGGCGCAACTGGTGCACGTTTGCGGCGAGGGCGACTACCCTGCCCTGTCGGCCAGGCGCGCGTCGCTGCCTGCCGACAAACAGGCGCGCTATCACCTGTTCGCCTACCTGCACGACCTGCCCGCGGCAGTGGTGGCCGCCGACCTGGTGGTCTCGCGTGCGGGCGCGTCGGTGCTGGGCGAATTCCCCGCCGCGGGCGTGCCGTCCATCCTGGTCCCCTACCCGTATGCGGGGCGGCACCAGATGGTCAACGCGCGCTACCTAGCCGAGCACGGCGCGGCCCTCGTGATGGAGAATGACCGTGTGGGCGAGGACCTGCTGCCCGCCGTCCGCAGCCTATTGGCGGAGGACGCCCGCCGCGAAGCCATGCGCGAGAACGCCCGTCGCCTGGCCCAGCCCGACGCGGCACGTGCGCTTGCGCGGGCTTTGCGGGCGCTGCCTACCGCCAAGGGGGGGTAGCATGCGCGTAAACGTGGATCAGGCGCTCTTGCTCAACATCCTGATCGCGGTGTGCGCGGTGCTCGGCCTTCGCCGGGGCATCGCCAGGGAGATAGTGGTGCTCGTCGGCGTCATCCTCGGGTCGGTGGTGGCGCCCACGGGTGCGCGCTACGTGCCCACCGTCGTCGCGCTCGGGCAGAAGGCGTTCGGCCTGACGAAGGGGGGCGCTGCGCCATCCGCAGCGGCGTTGCCGCCGGGGAAGACGAGCGACCTGATCGTATTCGGCCTGATATTCCTGGCCAGCATCGTCATCAGCAGGGTGCTGGTGAAGCCGCCCAAGGGAATCGCCAGCCGACTCCTCGGCACAATTGTGGGGGGAGTGAACGGCTACCTGATCGGCAGGTTCGTCTTTCCGCGGATTTTCGTGGAGCCGGAGACGGTGTTCGTGGTCTCGGGGTTGAAGGCACAATCGCACTTCAGCCCAGGCAACACGGCAGCCGCCGTCATCGTGTTCATCATCGTTCTCATCGGCCTGGGCATCAGGCAGTCATCGCCGCCGAAGAAGAAGCAAGCCTGACGGTCTCAACGACCCGTAGAGAGGGAGAAATGTCGTGGGGCCTATTGAGGTTCTGTGGGGTTCGCTAATCGTGATGTTCGGCCTCATCGGCCTGGTGCGCGGCTTCCTGCGGGAGGTCGGCGTTACCACCGTGCTGGCCTTCCTGCTGTTCCTGCTGACGTTCTTCGCCAAGCAGATCACGCAGGCGCTGGATATGCTGGTCGTATTGGTGCGGATTTCGCCGCCGGACAGCGTGCAGGCCAACCTGGTGCGGTACGGCGTGTACTCGGCGGTCATCATCCTGGTTACGTTCATCTCGTACCAGGGCGAAACCCTTACCTTTGAGGGCCGCCCGGTGCCAGGCCCGTTCGGCATCGCCCTCAATCTCATCGTCGGCCTGTGGAACGGCTACCTGGTCATCGGCAGTCTGTGGTACTACATGCACAAACTGGACTACCCTATCTCGCTGTTTGGCCTCTTCCAGCAGCCCCTGTCGCCGGTAGCGACGGTGCTGGTAACGCTGCTCCCCGAGGCCCTGATCCCGCCCTACGGGTTTCTTGCGCTGGCAGCATTTCTCATCTTCATGCGGGTGATCAGGTAGTGAATGCGAACAAACAGCCTGATGCCGAACGGAACAACGGCACGGTGAATCTCGCAGCGGTGCGCCGCGTGCACCTGGTGGGCATCGGCGGGGCGGGCCTGAGCGCCATCGCCGCCGTCCTGCTGGCGCGCGGGCTAGAGGTGTCCGGCTCGGACATCCAGGCCAACGCCCAGACGGAGGCCCTGGTCCGGCGCGGCGCGCGCATCTACCTCGGCCACGCGCCCGACCACGTCCGCGGGGCCGATCTAGTCATCGTCTCCTCGGCCATCGCGCCCTCCAACGCCGAATGGCAAGAGGCCGCCCGACAGGGAATCCCCGTCGTCAAGCGCGGGCCTGTGCTGGCCGCGCTCCTCGCCGGCAAAGTCGGCGTCGCCGTGGCGGGCAGCCACGGCAAAACCACCACTGCCGGACTTATCGCGTTCATCCTGACCGAGGCCGGCCTTGACCCCTCATTCATCATCGGTGGCGTCGTGGAGAACTTCGGCGACAACGCCCGCGTGGGCCGCGGCCCGCACTTCGTGCTGGAAGCCGACGAGTACGACCGCACCTTCCTGGCGTTGCGGCCCCACCTGTCCGTCATCACCAACGTGGAGATGGATCATCCCGACTGCTTCCGCGATGAGGACGACCTGCGCCAGGCATTCCTGGAATTCGCGGCCCGCACCGTCCCCGACGGCCTCATCCTCGCGTGGGCCCACGACCCGGCCGTCGCCAGCCTGGCCCAGGAAGCCGCGTCCATCGCCGGCTGCGCCGTCCAGACCTTCGGCCTTGACCCCGACGCCACGTGGAGCGCCCGCGACCTGACCCCGCACGCCGACGGCGGCACGGAATTCACCGTCGTGCGCGAGGGTCGCCCGGATATTCGCGCCCGCGTGGCTTTACCCGGCCGCCACAACGTGGGCAACAGCGTCGCGGCGCTGGCCGCGGCCGCGTGGCTGGGCGTGCCCCTGGCCTCCGCCGCCGAGTCCCTGGCCCGTTTCCGCGGCACCCGCCGACGCATGCAGGAGCGCGGCTCGGTGCAGGGCATCGTGGTGCTGGACGACTACGCCCATCACCCGACCCAGATTGCAGCCACCCTTCGGGCGGTGCGGGAGAAATACGGCCCGCGCCCGCTCTGGGCGGTGTTCCAGCCCCACACCTACAGCCGCCTCAAGACATTGTGGCGGGACTTTGCCGGTTGCTTCGGCGAGGCCGACCACGTCGTCGTCCTGCCGGTCTATCCGGCCCGCGAGCCGCACGACCCGACGGTGCGCCCCGACCTGCTGGCCAAACAGATGCCCCACCCCGACGCGCGCTACGTGGGCAGCCTGGACGAAGCGGCCGCGCTGCTGGCGGAACAAGCGGAGCCTGACGCCCTCATCATCACCCTGGGTGCAGGCGACGAGTGGATTGTAGGCGACCGCACCCTCGCTCACCTGCGCCGCAAACTGGCCCGAACCTTGCAAGCGGAGAAGTAGAGAATGCCTTCAGGAGCACCAGGAGGAAAAAGGAAAATCCGAGTTGGCGTCATACTCGGCGGGCGCTCCGGCGAGCACGAGGTCTCGCTGGTATCCGCCCAGTCGGTCATGGCCGCCATGGACAAGGAGAGATACGAGATCATCCCGATAGGCATCACAAAAGAGGGACGCTGGATCGCGGGCGGGGATCCCGTCGCGGCGCTGAAAGGCTTGCCGGCGGGAGACGCGCACCATACGGCGCTGCTCGGCGACCCCACCCAGCGCGGCCTGGTCTCGCGCGAGGCCATGCAGGCCGTGGAGCGCGCGGCTCCCATTGAACTGGACGTCATCTTCCCGGTGCTCCATGGCCCCTATGGCGAAGACGGCACGGTCCAGGGCCTGCTGGAACTGGCCGACATTCCCTACGTCGGGGCTGGCGTGCTAGGGTCGGCCCTGGGCATGGACAAGGCCGTGATGAAGGATGTCTTCAAGGCCCACGGCCTGCCCATCGTGCGGTACCGCGTGTACAAGCGGCGAGAACTGGAGAGGAGCCAGAAACGGATAGAAGACCAGATTGAGCAGGAACTCGGCTATCCCTGCTTCGTGAAGCCGGCCAACCTGGGGTCCAGCGTGGGCGTCTCCAAGGTGCACAACCGCGCCGAGTTGGCCCCTGCCCTGCACCTTGCCGTGTCCTACGACCGCAAAATCGTGGTGGAGGAAGGCATCAACGCCAGGGAAATTGAGTGCAGCGTTCTCGGAAACGACGAGCCGGAAGCCTCGGTGCTGGGGGAAATTATCCCCTGCAACGAGTTCTACGACTACAACGCCAAGTACATAGACGACCGCTCGGAACTGGTGATTCCCGCGCCGCTGCCCGAATCGCTGGCCCAGCGCATTCGCCAACTGGCCATCCGAGCGTTTCTGGCAGTGGACTGCGCGGGCATGGCCCGAGTGGACTTCCTGCTGGATCGCGAAACGCTGGATGTTTATGTCAACGAGGTCAACACCATCCCTGGCTTCACGGCCATCAGCATGTACCCGAAACTGTGGGAGGCCAGCGGTCTGCCCTACTCGGCGCTGCTTGACCGCCTGATAGAACTGGCTCTGGAGCGACACGAAGAGAAACGCAAGACCCGAACCTCGTACACCCCGAAGGCGAAGGAATGATGGCCATGGCTTGGACGGAACGACGGCGTAGGGTAACGAAACGCAGAGGGCACACCTTTGCCCAGGCGCACGCTGTGCCGCGGATGGGCGTGCGCATAGCTGCGCGCCGTCAGCCCGCGTCGGCGCCCGCGAGGATGGCGGGCCTGGCGCTGGTGCTTGTCGCCGCCATCGCCGCGCTCGTCTTCTCCGAGTCGCTCGCCTTCTTCGTGTACAGCGACGAGACGCGCTACGTGGGCCTGCACCTGCTCACCCCCGAAGCCGTGTGGCAGGCGGCGGGAATCCCCGATGGGTACAGCGTCTTCTTTGTAAACACGGGCCGAGCGGCCAAGGCCCTGAAGGCACTCCCTGAGGTCAAGGACGCCAGGGTAACCCTGCGCATCCCCAACCGCCTGACCATCACCATCACGGAAAGGACGGTACGGGCGGCGTGGGTGCAGGCGGGCACAACGTGGTGGGTGGACGAGACGGGCCACGTGCTCACCCAGGCGCAGGGCGACCTCCCTGCCGACACATTGCGCATCAACAGCATGGTGTCGGCCCCGTTGCAGCAGGGCCAAGACGTGAGTGCGGCGGCCATTCGGGCGGCCCTGCGCTACCATGAACTCATGCCGCAGGCCGTCAGGTTCCAGTATGCCGAGGATAAGGGCATCTCGCTCATCATGCCCGACGGCTGGCCCGTGCATCTGGGCGACGATAGCCAGGCCGAACTCAAAATCGCGCGGTTGAACGCGCTTGTGGAACATTTCGCGCAGCGGGGCATCCGCCCTGTGTACCTGGACTTGCGCGCGCCCGACGCGCCCGCGTACAGGCGCTAGGTGCGGGAGGAGACGAGGCTATGTGGTTACCGCTCATCGGTCTCCTGATTGGACTCATCATCGGATCGGTGGTATCCATTTCTATACCGGCAGAGTATGCCCGCTACACCGCGGTGGCGATTCTGGCCGCGCTGGATTCGGTTCTGGGCGCCGTCAAGGCCAACCTGTCCGGCGACTATGACAATGCCATCTTCATCACGGGATTCTTTGGCAACACGCTCCTGGCTGCCGTTCTGACGTTCCTGGGCGATCGGCTAGGGGTGGAACTCTACTACGCGGCCATTTTCGCCTTTGGCGTCAGGCTTTTCAACAACCTGGCCTTGATCAGGCGACATCTGCTGGCGCGGTTCAGGCGGAGCCCGCGCCGCGCGACGTGATGCTCGCCGCCGCGATGAGCGACAGGAGGGACCAGGTGGATCAACTCGTGGCAGGGATAGACATCGGAACGACAAAAGTGTGCACCCTGATCGCCGAGGCTTCAGGCGAAGGCTCCATGCTTCGCGTCATCGGCGTGGGCGAGCAGGCAGCCCGCGGGATGCGCAAAGGCGTTGTCGTCAACGTCGCCGAGGCCGCCGAGGCCATCGCCGTCTCGGTGGAGCAGGCCGTGCGCGTGTCGGGCGTCCCCGTGGATGCCGCCTACGTCAGCGTGGGGGGCACCCACATCACCTCGCTCAACAGCCGCGGGGTCGCCGCTATCACGCGCCCCGAACGCGGCGTTACCCAGGAGGACATTGACCGCGCCCTGCAAGGCGCAAGGGCCATCGCCATCCCCCACAACCAGGAGGTCATCCACGCCCTGCCGCGCGGCTACTCCATTGACGGCCACGACGGCATCACCGACCCCCTGGGGATGCACGGGCACCGCCTGGAGGTGGAAGCGCACGTCATCACCGCGTCCGAGGCGGCCATCCAGAATCTGCGCGACTGCGTCCTTGCCGCCAAGGTAGAGCCGCTGGGGCCGGTGCCTGAACCCATCGCCGCCGCCCAGGCCGTCCTGCGCCAGAGCGAACGGGAGGCCGGCGTCATCCTTGTGGACATCGGCGGCGGCACCACCAAGATCGCCGTCTTCGCCGACGGGTGCGCGCTGCACACTTCCATCATCGCTGTCGGCGGCGTGAACATCACCAACGACATCTGCTACGGCCTCAAGGCCCCCTTTGAGGTCGCCGAGCGCATCAAGATCGCCCACGGGCATGCGATCCCCGACAAGGTGCGCCCCGACGAAACCGTGGACGTAACCTCGTTCGGAGACGAAATGCCCCAGATCGCGTCGCGCCGCTTCCTCGCCGAGATCATCCAGGCCCGCGTGGAGGAAATCTTCGCCCTGGTGCTCAAGGAGATCAAGCACTCCGGCTACGACATCCTCCTGTCGGCGGGGGCCGTCCTGTGCGGGGGGACGGCGCAACTGCCGGGCATCAAGGAAGTGGCGCGCGAAGTGTTGCAAATGCCCGTCCGCATCGGCATACCCACCGACCTGGAAGGGCTGACCGACACCATCGCCAACCCGGCCCACGCCACAAGCGTCGGCCTGCTGCGGTGGGGCCTGGGCGACGTGTCCGCGCCGCCCCCCGAAGAGAGCGACTGGTCCAGCAGGATCAAGCGCTGGTTCACGAACATTCTGCCGAGTTAGGCACAACGTCGTAGAGAGGGAAGAACCATCA
Organism: Chloroflexota bacterium; assembly: GCA_014360805.1. Classification (NCBI taxonomy): domain Bacteria; kingdom Bacillati; phylum Chloroflexota; species Chloroflexota bacterium. The sequence goes on along the minus strand of JACIWU010000002.1, from coordinate 73,838 downwards.
TTCGCGAAAGGAGTAGAACGCTATGGTAGACCTGGTAGAGCCCGAGAATTTCGCCAGAATCAAAGTCATCGGGGTGGGCGGTGCCGGCTGCAATGCCGTCAACCGCATGATTGAGGCCGGGCTGAGCGGCGTGGAGTTCATCGCCGTCAACACCGACGTCCAGGCGCTCATGCTCTCCAAAGCCCCCAAGCGCATCTCCATCGGCGAGAAACTGACCCGCGGGTTGGGCGCCGGCGGCGACCCCACCATCGGCCAGAAGGCCGCCGAGGAAAGCAGTGATGACCTCTACGAGGCCATCAACGGTTCCGACATGGTCTTCGTCACCGCGGGCATGGGAGGCGGCACCGGCACGGGCGCCGCGCCCATCATCAGCCAAATCGCCAAGGAGACCGGCGCGCTCACCATCGGCGTGGTAACCAAGCCCTTCGGGTTTGAGGGCCAGCGCAAGCGCCGAACCGCCGAGGAGGGTCTGGAACGCCTCCGCGAGCACGTCAACACGCTCATCGTCATCCCCAACGACCGGCTCCTGGAGATCGTGGACAAGAAGGCGCCCGTTACCGAGGCCTTCCGCGTCGCCGATGACGCCCTGCGCCAGGGCATCCAGGGCATCTCGGAAGTCGTAACGGTGCCCGGGATGATCAACGTGGACTTCGCCGACGTCCGCGCCGTCATGCAGGAAGGCGGCTCGGCGCTCATGGCCGTCGGGCGGGGCAAGGGCGAGAATCGCGCCGTGGACGCCGCCAAAGCCGCCATCGCCAGCCCGCTGCTGGATGTTACCATTGAAGGCGCGCGCGGCGTGCTGTTCAACATCACCGCGGGCCGCGACCTCACCCTCAGCGAAGTGGACGCCGCCGCCAACATCATCAAGGCCACCGCCGATCCCGAAGCCAACATCATCTTCGGCGCCGTCATCAACGAGAGCATGAGCGACGAGGTGCAGATCACCGTCATCGCCACGGGGTTTGACGCCAAGGGCAAGATCCTGCAAAAGCCCGCCGCCATCCCCCAGGCCCGCGCTGCCGCGGCCACCGGCACCGACGGCAAGATCCGCGAATTCCCGGTGCGCATCATCAACACGGAGGACATTGAAGTCCCCGCGTTCATTCGCAACGCCGTAAACAAAGGGCCCAAACAGAACTGAGACTTGCGGCGCGCCCTGGCGCTACGCCACAACCATTCGGCCGGAGCGCGCCGCAGAGCGCCTGGCCCGGCGGCCCGCGCGTTTCGCGTGGCTCTCCATTCGTCATAGCCTGCCTCGCGTCTCCCGAGAGGAGCCCGCCCGTTACCCGCGTCGCCATCTCCCGGTAACGGGCGGGCGGTTTCCACCGGGGCCGTATCGCAGTCGGCCACCACTCTCGGCCCCTAACCTTAAATCTTGTGTTGCGCGAACATTTCAAACAAAAAAGACTTGCATTCTCGCCGCATTTGTGGTACACTGGGACTGCTCCACGACACATAGTGCCTAAGCCGCACACCCCACCCTACATGTGGTATGGTGTCGCCATCTCTCCAGTACGGGGAGCATTGTCGCCTGATCCACCGGCGACAACCAAGGAGGAAGCCGTGCAGTGCCCTAACTGTGGGGAACCGAACACCCAAGTGGTGGATACGCGAATGATCACCAACGGCGTGCGCCGCCGCCGCCAGTGTCCCAAATGCGGCCAGCGGTTCACTACCTACGAGTATCCCGCGTCCACCACGCCTCTCGTGGTCAAGAACGATGGCCGCCGCGAGGAGTTTGATCGCGCCAAACTGCTGACGGGCATCCGCAAAGCCTGCGCCAAGCGCCCCGTCAGCGCCGAGCAGATTGACGCCATCGTTACCGCCGTGGAAAACCAGATTCGCAACTCCCGCGCCAAGGAAATCTCATCCGAAAAGATCGGCCAGATGGTGCTGGAGCACCTCCGCCAGATTGACAAGGTCGCCTACATCCGCTTCGCCTCGGTGTACCTCCGAATGGACGATTTGGAGGCCCTCAAGCAAGAGGTTGAGAAACTTCTGAAGTCCGGTGATCAAGAACCCGCCTCTCGTCGCTAGGAGAAGACCCCATGATTACCCTGGAACCCGCTCTCACTGCGAATGCCTTGACCGTGTTGAAGAAAAGGTACCTGCGCAAGGACGAACACGGCAACGCCGTGGAGACGCCCGCCGACATGTTCTGGCGCGTGGCGTCCAACGTCGCCCAAGCCGAGCGGCTCTACGGCCCCGAGGACCAGGTGGAGTTCTGGGCCAAAGCCTTCCACGAACTCATGGTCTCGTTGGACTTCCTGCCCAACTCCCCCACCCTCATGAACGCGGGCCGCAGGCTCCAGCAACTCTCGGCGTGTTTCGTCCTGCCCATTGAGGACTCCATGATCAGCATCTTTGAGGGCATCAAGAACACCGCCCTGATCCACCAGAGCGGCGGCGGCACGGGATTCTCCTTCTCCCGCCTGCGCCCCAAGAACGACGTGGTGCAGTCCACCAAAGGCGTGTCCAGCGGCCCCGTGTCGTTCATGAAGGTCTTTGACGCCGCCACCGAGGCCATCAAGCAGGGTGGCACCCGTCGCGGCGCCAACATGGCCATCCTGCGCGTGGACCACCCCGACATCCTGGAGTTCATCACCGCCAAGGACAAGGACGGAATCCTGCCCAACTTCAACCTGTCGGTCGGCATCACTCGCGAGTTCATGCAGGCCCTGGCCGACGACGCCGACTACCCGCTCATCAACCCGCGCAATCGCCAGGAGACGGGCAGGCTGAAGGCCCGCGAGGTGTTTGACCTCATCACCCAGATGGCCTGGAAGAACGGGGAGCCGGGAGTCATCTTCCTGGACCGCATCAACGAGGCGAACCCTACCCCCCACCTCGGCGAGATTGAGAGCACCAATCCCTGCATCACCGGCGATACCTGGATCATGACCGCCGAGGGGGCACGCCAGGTGAAGGACCTGGTCGGGCGTCCTTTCACTGCGATCGTGAACGGTGCCGAATGGCCCAGCGAGGGCTTTTTCAGCACGGGGACGAAACCGGTATATCGCCTCACCACGCTTGAGGGCTTCTCGTTGCGATTGACCGCGGAACATCCTCTCATGAGAGTTACCTCGCTCACGCGCTACCGCTTGGAAACGGAGTGGACCGAAGTCCAACACCTGCGTCCGGGGGACAAAATCATTATCCACAACCATCGTAGCCTCCTGGGGTGGGAAGGCCCGCACACCGAAGAGGAAGGCTACTTGATGGGATTCTACCTGGGCGATGAGACGAGGAAACAGGGCAGAATTACCCTCTCCTCCCGTGGCGAGACCGAGGGCGCAAAAGCGGTGCGCGACGAGGTCTATCGCTACGCCCAAAAACTTCGGCACCGTGCCGATTTCGCGGGCTGGACCGCTGTCCGCGGCCGTGGCGAATATCGCCTGACGCTCGCCGCCTTGCGCCAATTGGCAGATGAACTGGGGCTAGGGAATGGCAAAGCCATCACACCGCAGATGGAGCAAGCCTCGGCAGATTTCTATCGCGGCCTGCTCCGCGGCTTATTTGACTCCGATGGTTCGGTTCAGGACAGTCAGGAAAAGGGGGGCAGCGTGCGCCTGGCGCAGAGCAATTTGGAGATGCTGCGCGCTGCCCAACGGATGCTGCTACGTCTCGGCATCGCATCTACGATTTATCAGAACCGCCGCCAAGAAACCACACGGGAGATGCCCGACGGGAAGGGCGGAACACAGGAGTACCTGACCAAAGCCCAACATGAATTGGTGATCGCCAACGACAACTTGCGCTATTTCTACGAGCGCGTTGGGTTCAGCGATACTGACAAAGCCCGCAAATTGGCACAACTCCTGGACGCATACCAGCGGGAGATCAACCGTGAACGCTTTGTTGTTACGATAGCGGAGATCGTCGCAGACGGCGTGGAAACGGTGTACGATGTCCGCATCCCGGGCGTCAACGCCTTTGACGCGAACGGGTTCGTCGTGCACAACTGCGGTGAACAGCCGCTTCTCCCCTACGAGTCCTGCAACCTCGGCTCAATCAACCTGGCCCACATGGTTACCAACGGCTCGGTGGACTGGGCGAAATTGCGCCAGGCGGTCAAGGTCGCCGTTCGCTTCCTGGACGACGTGATTGACATGAACCGCTACCCCCTGCCCCAGATTGAGGAAATGACCAAGGCCAACCGCAAGATCGGCCTGGGCGTCATGGGCTTCGCCGAGATGCTCATCCAGTTGGGCATCCCCTACGACTCGGAGCAGGCCGTGGAGACCGCCGAGGCCGTCATGCGCACCATCCAGGAAACGGCCTGGGAAGCGTCGGCGGCCCTCGCCAAAGAGCGAGGCGCGTTCCCCAGTTTCAAGGGCAGTCGCCTGGACCGTCCGGGCGCGCCGCCCGTGCGCAACGCCACCGTTACCACCATCGCCCCCACCGGCAGCATCAGCATCATCGCGGGGTGCTCCAGCGGGATTGAGCCGCTGTTCGCCCTCGTGTACACGCGCAACGTCCTGGACAACACCGCCTTGCCCGAAGCCAACCCGCTGTTTGAGCGGATCGCCCACGAGCGCGGGTTCTACTCCGCCGAACTCATGGAAGCCGTCGCCCAGCGCGGGGGCGTCCGTGGCCTGGACAGCGTGCCCGAAGATGTCCAGCGCATCTTCCCCACCGCCCACGACATCAGCCCCGAATGGCACGTCCGCATCCAGGCCGCCTTCCAGCGCTACACCGACAACGCCGTGTCCAAGACCATCAACTTCCCCCACGACGCCACCGTGGAAGACGTGCGCAAGGCCTACCTCTTGGCCTACGAACTGGGGTGCAAGGGCATCACCGTTTACCGCGACGGGAGCCGCAGCACCCAGGTTTTGACCAAAGGCCGCGGCGATAAGCCCGCCCAGTCCAAGGACGCGCCCTCCGAACCGTCAGTTCGGGTTCCGCGCACGCGCCCCGTCGTTACCCGCGGCATCACCGAGAAGGTCGCGCTGGGCTGCAACCGCACCCTGTACATCACCATCAACGAGGATGACAAGGGCCTGTGCGAGGTCTTCTTGCAGATGGGCAAATCGGGCGGGTGCACGGCCTCCCAGTCCGAAGCCATCGGGCGGCTCATCTCCCTGAGTCTGCGCTCGGGCATTGAGCCGAAAGCCATCATCAAGCAACTGAAGGGCATCCGCTGCCCGTTCCCCGTGTGGCACAATGGGAATGTGGCCTTCTCCTGCTCCGACGCCATCGGCCGCGCCCTGGAGCACTACCTGGGCATCCAGTCGCCGCACCCCCAACAGCCGCCCGAAACCCACACCGACACCGGGGAAAAGAACCCCCTGGACTTCTCGCCCGAGTGCCCCGAATGCGGGGGCATCCTGGAGTTCGTGGAAGGCTGCATGACCTGCCGCATGTGCGGCTACTCGCAATGCGGGTGAAACGAGAAGACCCAGAACCGGAGATCCCCAAGGGTCTCGGTTCCAAAGTTTGTTGGCCGCGCCACGGGCATAAGTGCGACGCGCTTCCGAAAGCGCGTCGCACCTTGGTTGCCAACATACGCCAGACCCAAATCGCCGTTGGGGTCCCCTAGCGTCTTCCCAGGCTGGCCGCCACCGCCTCGCTGACCGACGTTACCGCCCGCGGCCGCCGCAGGAACCCCTCCAGGTGGATGTCGTCCACGTACAGCGACAGGTGGAGCGTCCTGCCCGCAGCGGTGGCGCGCCGCAACGTAACCAGCGGGTACTTCCAGGCGGGGGTTGTGGGCTTGAACGATGCGGGTAGCCAATCGCGGAACGCTGCCACCCTATCGTCCAGCCGTTGCGCTTCGTAGAGACTCGCGTCCTTCAAGTGGTGGCGGAGGTCATCCGTATGCCGCGTCAGTCCGGTGATACGGGCTTCTGCCTCGTCCAGGATCCGCGCCCGATCTTCAGGGAACCGGCGCAGTTGCGGGTCGCGGGCGCGCGCACGTGCCCACGCGCGCATCGCCGCCTTCAGCCGCTCGTCGTAGTCATCTAGCGTCTCCAGTTCCTTCGCGATAGCCGCTTTCTCCTCCGAGGACAGCCCGCCCTTCTCCGCGCCGCGAATGACCGCTAGCAGCCGATCCAGGAGCGCCATCATGCGCTGCTGTCGCAAATCCAACTGCCGCTCGCGCCGCAGCGCCGAAATCCCCCAGCGCAGTTCGCGCCCCCTGGGAGAGCGCGGGTCGCATTCGGCCAGCGCCCGCCGCATCGCCCTCAGTTTGGCGTCCAAATCGCCCAGGATGTACGGGTTCGCGTCGGCCACCTCGCGCAGCGTCGCCTCGGCCTGCTCCAGCGGCACGTCGTCGGGCACGGCCACCTCCAGCGTTACGCGCAGGTCAGGGCTGGGGCGCGTGAGGTTCGTAATCTTCGTCGCCGCCAGAATGCTGTTGGGCACGTAGATGTCGCAGTGCTCCTCAGTGTTGTAGAGAGTGGTAACGCGGAGGCCGATGTGCCGAATCTGGCACACCACACCGTCCCAGATGATGAGGTCGCCGAATCGGAACGGCGTATCCACAAGGAGCGTCAGCCCGCCCAGGATGTTGCCCAACGTGTCGCGCAGCGCCAGCCCAACGACGAGCGCCGCGCCGCCCGTGGTCAGCGCCACCGTGGAGATGTCGGCGCCCAGCAGGCGCAGCATCAGGATCGCGCCCACGCCGCCGATCACCACCGGCGCCAACACATCCAGCACCGGCACGAGCACGTCGTCAAAACTGGACTCGCTGCGCGCCGCCAGCCGCCTGCCGTAGTACAGCACCGTGTCCCGCGTCAGCCGCCAGACCGCCCACGTGGCAACCGCGATGCGCAGCAGGTTGACCCCGGTGTTCACGGTGTCCTTCGTGCCGGCGGACAGCGTGCTGCTGTTCGTCAGGCTGATGATCGCCGTGAGGATGAGGAAGACCACCACCGGCCGCTGGAGCACGCCCACGAGGACGTCGTCAATGTCGTCGGGCGTGCGTCGCGCCCACCAGGCCAGCAGGCCGAACAGCAGGACCGCCGCGCCGGCAATCGCGCCCAGCCATGAGAGAAGCAAACCCCAATCCGGCATACGCGCCTCCAAAACACGAAATGGGCGCTTGCGGCAGAAAGCCGGCACTGCGGCCACCGCACCATCGCCGCCAGCACGGTCCTATGGTTCGCCCAAAGCGCCCGCGACGCCCGCGCGACCGCTATGGGAACATCAGCCCAGAGGGCGCAGTCAGGCGCGCCCCTGGGGTTGTACCCGAAAGGTTACAGGGGCGGGCCGCTCTACCCGACCTGGATGATCTCCACCGGGCAGCCGTCGGCGGCCGCCTTGGCGCAATCCACCAGGTCGTCGGGAATCTCGCCTTCGCCGGGGTTGCCGCCCACCTGGTACTTGGCTACAATCTGGCTGTTGCCGTCGTCGGGGTTTTCCTCAAAGACCGCGTCGCAGTCCGACCAGCACGCCCCGCAGGCGATGCACTCGTCGCGATTGATGGTTACCTTCTTCATCGCCGAACCTCCCACAGGATGGTGAAAATACGACTCAAAGTGTACGGATATTCGCCCCAGGTGTCAAAACGCGGCGAAGAGGCTGTCGCGCTTTGCCATCTCACCAAAAGCGCAAAACCCTCGGTGCCCTTGTGCGTTCGTGTGAGATTGACGCCTCCCGCACATCCGACGCCGCGAACTCCCCTGCCCCCGCTTGCGGACTTCGCGCCCCTTTGCTACAATCGCCCCAAACGCGATTCGGAGAGGCCCATGGAGAACCTGCGAGACTACTTCCGCGCATTCGCTGCCCTGCCCGAGGCCGCGCGGCAGATGGACGCCGAGGCGGCTGCCGCCAACCTCGCCGGGCAGGCGCGCCCCCTGGCCGACCCCGCCGCTGCCGCCGCCTTTGTGGAGCAGACCCGCACCCGCTACCATCTCACCCGCCAGGATGCCCAGACCGCTTTCTGGATTCTCCAGGAGTACTACTGGACTCACTACATTCGCCGCCGCCCCATCGTGGGCCGCATCGCGCGATTCGTCGCCGCCTTCCTGCGCTACAAATACCCCAAGGTCATCCTGGAGACGCGCGACGAGGTCATCGTGGAGTCGCCCTGGGGGGTCGCCTGCCCCCTTGTGCGCGGGTTTGACGGCGACCTGGCCCAATGCCGCCCCCTGTGCGAGGCCTGCTTCCGCCATGAGGTCATCATAGAACCCGACCAGATCGCGCTCCTGAAGGCCGCGGCCCCTTCCCTTCGGCTCGTCCTCCACAAGTTTCGCGAATCGCCCGACAAGAACTGCGAGTACGCCCTCGTGTCCGAGTAACCCAAGGGCATACGGCGGCCAGCATCCCACGGCGCAACCCCCAGATTGCCTTCTACCGCGCCGAGTGGTATTATCAGCGTTGCGCCTGCCCTGTGCGGCGCGTTTCGCTATGACTACAGAGAGGTACTCATGCCTGAAACCCGAAGTCCACAACGCTTCGCCCGCATCGGCCTCGCCGTAACGGGCCTGCTTGTCGCCGCCCTGTTACTGAGCGGATGCGCGGCGTCCGCAGAAAAAAGCGAATTCGCCGGCCCCGACTGGAGCCGCGGCATTCGCATCGGCGTATCCCATATCAACAACCGGCCCAGCATCGTCTGGGATTCGGCGGGCGCTAGCGCCCTCGTGTCCTGGCTCGCCAACACCGAACAGGGCTGGCGAATCCAACTCGCGCGGGTCAACGCCCAGGCCGAACCCTCCGCCAAGACGTTGCCGTTTCCCATGCGCGCCCCCACCCGCCAGCAGATGGTGCTGAGCGCACCAGGCACGCTGCACTTCTTCTGGCTGGACGCGGCGAACGGACACAGGCCCGGCCTCCACTACGCCCGCACCACCACCGACGCCATTCCCTTGAGCGAGCCGGCGCGCATCTCCGGCGACGCCAGCGATGTAACGGGCTACTGTGTCTTTCGGGCGGTGGAAGGGGCGCTGGACATTCTGTGGGCCGACGTTTCGGGCGGCGACTCCCAGATGTTCCATGCGCGCCTGGCCGATTCCGGCGAAGTCCTCGTGGCCCCGCACGCCCTGGGCGTTGCGGGTGCCGACCCCTATGCGGCCGTGGACAACTACGGTGTCGTCCATCTCGCCTGGCACCTGGGCCAGGGCATGGGCGCCGAGAAGATTTTGTACGCCACTTTTGACCCCGTCGCCATGCGCGTCGGCGAACCCACCGTCATGGCCACGTTCCCGATGGGCATCGGCCTGGCCCTCCACCCACCGGAGATCGCCCTGGAATCCGACTGGGTCTATGTCATCTGGTCGCTGGAGCAGCGCGGGGGAGGCCTCACGCCCGGCACGGCCGAGACCCAGTACCAGGCCTTTCCCATCGGCCAGCCAGCACGCCACAGCGGCGGCGGGTTGTACTTGCCCGCACTCGCCAAGCCCGAGTACCAAGCCGCCAGCGGCGCGTTCAACTACACACACCTGTACCCGCTGGCGTCCGGCGACGGCGCGGTCGTCCTGCGCTCCCCGTCCGACTACGTGTACATGCAGTTTGCCATCCCAGGCCAGCGCGACGAGGCAGGGGTGTTCCTGGCCAGTTACATGGCGCTCCCCCGAAGGGTGGGCAAAACCCAAATTGCACTGGCCATCCTTGACAACGGGCGGGTCAAGGGCTACGAAGTCGCCGCGCGCACCCTGTCCGGCTCACTGCGGCCTGCCGCGACGGTGGACGACGAGGGCGCGCTACACCTGGCCTGCCTCGGCGTAGGGGGATTCGGAAACTACGAGGTGCTCTATGCCAGCACCGCGCCCGCGGTTCGCGCCACGCTCAACCGGATGACGGCCGCCGACGTGCTCGCCCTGCTGTTGGGCAAGACCTGGAGCGCCGCCTCGGCCCTGTCCTTCTTCCCGATGCTCATCATCTGGCTGTTCCTGCCGTTCGCGTGGCTTGTGGGGTTCTACCTGGCCCGACCCGACGCTGACCTGACCACCCGCGCGGGGCGCGTGGGCCTTGCCGTCGCCGTCGTCCTGTACCTGTTCTCCAAACTCTTCATGTTGCCCGCGTTCCTGTGGTACGCCCCGTTCCTGGACGTCGTGCCGCCTCGGTTGGAATGGGTCGTCCTGCTGGGCTTTCCGGCGTTGCTCCTGGCGTTGGGCCTGCTAGGCATGCGCTTTTACATTCGGCGGGCCGAGCGCAAGGTCGTCATGTTCGCCTTCGCCATCTTCGCGGCCACCGACGCCCTCTTGTCGCTCATCTTCTACATGCCCAACGCCATCGGCGGATAGCAAAACCTCCCGCGCCCTCTTATCTCTCCTCGTGGGGGGAGCCAAGAGGGCGCGGGAGATGAACGAGGTCTCCGCGCTGCCTCTTCCCGCTACAGCGCAACCTCTACGCCCAATTCCTGCGCCAGGCCCCGGATTCCAACGAGCACGCTGGCGGGCACAGGCACGCCATTTTGCAGTCGGTCTTGCCGTTTGAGCCATTCTATCTCTCCAGGCAAGTAGATGCGCTCCACGCCAGGAGCGCGAGGAGAATGGAGAATCTCCTGGACGAGGCTTTGCATGTCCCGGCAGAAATCGTCCCAATCGGCAAAAGCCGAAATGTCCAGCGCCTGGGTTACGAACCCTACAGAGGACGGCTGCTGCAGGTCGTGCACCGACGTAAGGCGAGTGCCGAAATCGGCGCCGGTGAGCACGCCCGACAGCACGTCTATGGCCAGCGCCAGGCCGTACCCCTTCGGCCCGCCGATAGGCACCAGCGTGCCATCCAGCGCCGCCTTGGGGTCATCGGTGGGGCGGCCCTGCGCGTCCAGCGCCCAGCCCAGGGGGATGCGCTCGCCCTTGTTGGCCGCCAGCCGAATCTTGCCGCGCGCCACCACCGACGAGGCCATGTCCAGGACGATGTCCACGTCGCCGCCGGTGGGGATGGCGATGCAGACGGGGTTGGTTCCCAGCACCGGCGCCGCCCCGCCCCACGCCGCCATGCTTGGCGCGGCGTTGGCCGTAACGACGCCGATCATCCGATGGGGCAGCGCCATCATGGCGTAGTACGCCGCGATCCCGAAGTGGTTGGCGTTGCGCACGGCCGCGACGCCCACGCCGTGTTGCCGCGCGCGCTCCATCGCCTGGGCCATGGCGCGGACGCCCGCCACCTGGCCAAACCCGCGCTGCGCGTCCAGCAGCACCGACGCGCTCCGCTCCCGCACCACCTTGACCTCGGTCTTGGGTGTCATCAGCCCCGCTTGCACCCGATGGACATACGCGGGCAGGCGCAGAAGCCCGTGCGACTCCACGCCGCGCAGGTCGGCCTCCACCACGATCTCGGCGATGATGCGCGCCTCATCGGGCGGCACGCCGACCTTCTGCAGCAGGCGCTCGCAGGCTTGCACCAGGTCGCTGGCTTGGATGCGTACGATTTCCTCCGGCATATGTTGTGCCTCCAAATGTGGGATTTCACAAACACCACTGCCGCCCCTCGCGCCCGCGCGGGTCATAGAACACCCATGCGGGCAGGGGCGGCAACCGCGGAAGGGCGGGCCTCCGTCAGCCCGCCCTTGCGTTGGATGGGGACTTACGCAAGTCCCAGGTAAGCGTGCTGAACGACGGGGTTCTCGCGCAGCGCCTCGGCTGTATCGGCGAAGCGGATGCGGCCCGTCTCCATGACGACGCCGCGGTGGGCGATCTTGAGCGCCGCGCGCGCGTTCTGCTCCGAGAGCAAGATGGTAATGCCTTGTCGGTTCAACTCGGAGATGACCTCAAACACGTGCTGAACCAACAAGGGCGCAAGGCCCAGCGATGGCTCGTCCATCACGAGGATCTTGGGCCTGGACATCAGCGCGCGGGCGATGGCCAGCATCTGCTGCTCGCCACCGCTGAGGGAGCCGGCCAGTTGTCGCTCGCGACCCTTGAGGGGCGCAAACAGTTCGTACATGCGCGCTTTATCCTTGGCGATCTCGTCCAGGTCCGTCCGATGATATGCACCCATCTCCAGGTTCTCGTCCACGGTGAGCACGGGGAACACGCGCCGGCCCTCCGGCACATATGCGATCCCCTTGTGCACCAACTTGTGCGCGGGTAGCCGGTGGATCGGCTCGCCGTTCAAGAGAATGGCGCCGTGTCGCGGGTGGACAAGGCCGCAGATGGCCTTTATCGTCGTGGATTTCCCGGCCCCGTTTGCGCCGATGATGGTTGTGATCTCGCCGTCGCGCACCTCCAGGGAGATTCCCTTCACCGCGTGAATGTGCCCGTAGTAGATGTGAACATTGTCCAGGACTAACATCACCCTTCCTCCCGGCCGAGATACGCCTCAATGACCACAGGGTCGCAACTCACGGCGCTGCAGGAACCCTCGGCGATCTTCTTGCCGTAGTCCAGGACCGATACCACATCGGAGATTTCCATCACCAGTTTCATGTCGTGTTCCACCAGGAAGATGGTGATGCCCGACTGGCGAATCTCCAGCAGCATTTCGCGCAACTCAGCGGTTTCTGCCTCATTCAGGCCAGCAGCCGGCTCGTCCAGCAGAACCAGGGTCGGCTCAGTGGCCAGCGCTCGGGCGATCTCCACGCGCCGCTGCAAGCCATAGGGCAGGCTGGTCGCCTGCTCGTCGGCGTACCGGTCAATCTTCATGATGCGCAGCGTCCGAAGCGCCCTTTCCTTCAACTCCTCTTCTTCGCGGCGGACGGAGAAGGGGTCTAGCACATGTTGCCAGAAGCGAGTCTTGGCGTGATGCCCCAGGGCCACCAACACGTTCTCCATGACCGTCATGCTGGAGAACAGCCGCAGGTTCTGGAACGTTCGGGCCACCCCCATCGCGGTGATCTTGTACGACGGCAGGCCGCTGATCTGCTTGCCGCGGAACCGCACCACCCCTTGCGTGGGCTTGTAATAGCCCGACACCACGTTGAAGATGGTCGTCTTGCCCGAACCATTCGGCCCGATGAGGGCGTGGATTTCGCCCTCCTGGATGTTCAGCGACACGTCGTTCACGGCCACCAGGCCGCCGAATTGCATGGTGAGGTTCTGTATTTCCAGCAACATGGTCTCACCTCGCCTCTTCGGATGGCGGGTTCGCCGCGGTATTGGCCTCCTCCTCGCGGGCCCGCCGCGCGCCCTGGCGTTCCCGCCAGCGCCGCGCAATGCCCACCGCCCCGCCCGGGAAGAAGAGCACCACCAGTACTACGGCCAGCCCGTAGAACACCAGTTGCCAGTCGCGGAACGCCCGCAGGACCTCTTGCAGGATGACCAGAACTCCGCCAACCACCGACCCCAGCAGGCTTCCCATGCCGCCCAACAGGGTCATGGTGAGAACGAACAGGGTGGAGCGGAACTCAAAGATGTCGGGGCTGATGTACGTGTTGAGGTGGGCGAATAGCACGCCCGCGACCCCCGCGTACACGCCGCTGATGGTGATCGCCAGAATCTGGTAGAAACCGGTGTTGACGCCCATGGCCTTGGCAGCCACGTAGTCATCGCGCACTGCGCGGAAAGCGCGGCCGAAGCGGTGGCGCGTGATCTGCCGAGCGACGAGGTAGCCCAGGATCACGAACGCCAGCACCAGATAGAAGTACTTCTGTTCCGTGTTGATGGGGATGCCGAAGAAACTGGGACGCTTGATGTTCGGAATCCCCATGGCTCCCCGCGTGATCTGGTCTTCGTTCACGAGGATGATGTTGATGACCTCGCCAAGCCCCAGTGTAACGATGGCCAGGTAGTGCGAGCGGACCTTCAGGGATGGGAGCGCCACCACAGCGGCCACCAGGGCCGCAACCACCATGGCGGCCGGCAACGTGAGCCAGAAGGGCCACTTGAAGTTCACGTTGAGCAGCGCCGCGGTGTAGGCCCCAATGGCCCAGAACGCACCGATGGCCAGGTTGATCTGCCCGCAGAACCCCTGGGCGATGTTCAACCCCAGGCTGAGCAGGATGTACAGCCCCGTCATGTTCAAGATGCGCACCTGGTAGTCATTGCGTGCGATCTTGGGCATGGCGAGGAGCAGCGCCAGGAAAGCGATCAGCGCGATGGTCTTCCAAAGTGTCGTGCGCGTCTTCATCTCGCCCTCCTACACCTTCTCAACGGTGGTCTCGCCCACGATACCCGATGGCTTGATCATGAGCACCAGCACCATGATGATGAAGGCGATTCCCTTGGTATAGGCCGACGAGATGTAACCCGCCGAGATAGCCTCAATCACGCCGAAGAGCAGCCCGCCCACAATGGCGCCCGGGATGCTGCCCAAGCCGCCCAGGATGGCCGCCGCAAACCCCTTGATGCCCACAGCCGCGCTCATGGCGGGGTTCACGTACACGATAGGCGCGGCCAGAATGCCCGCCGCGGCCGCCAGCCCCGAGCCGATGGCGAAGGTAACCGCATTCGTGAAGTTCACCGGTATCCCCATGGCGCTCGCGATCTCGCGGTCCTGCGCCGCAGCGCGCATGGCCTTCCCCACCTTCGTCCGCGACAAGAATGTCTGCAGGCCGACCATAAGCACGGCGCCCACCCCGATGATGAGCAACATCTGCGGCACGAGCGCCACGCCGCCCACAAGGATCGGCTTGGACGATAGAGGCGACCGCACCGCAAACCCTTCCGCGCCCCAGATGATGATGGCCAGGTTGTCCAGCACGATGCCCACGCCGATGGTCCCCAGGAGCATGAGCATGAGGTCCAGGTTCGCCAGCGGGCGGAACAGCCTTTCCAGCGCAACGCCCAGGATCGCCGTCAGCAGGATGCCCACGATGAACGCCGCCCAGTAGGGCAGGTGCAGGCCGGCCACCATCCCCTTGTAGAAGATCACGCCGAAGTACGTCCCGATCATGTAGATGCTGCCATGCGCAAAGTTGACGAGGCCCATGGAGCGGTACACCATGGAGTAGCCCAGAGCCACGAGCGCGTAGATGCTCCCGATGCCCAGGCCTCCAACGATAGTCTGCACGAGAATGACCGTTTTGGTCATGCCCCTCCTTTCAAGAGCGGTCTGGACGCCCCAACCGAGAGAAGGCAAGAGGGAGGTCGCTTGCACAGCCTCCCTCTTGCTGCAGTTCTACTGGACGGATACGGGGGTCAGTTTGCCGTCTTTGACGACGCCAATGCCCACCTCGTGCAGGCCCTCGCCGTTCTCATCGTAGCAGATCGTGCCCTGGAGGCCCTGAACGCCGCAGATCTTGTGCAGTTCCTCGGTGATGCGCTCGGGCGTGATGTCGGGGTACGCATTCTCCAGAGCCATGATGAGCACCGTAGCGCCGTCGTAGGCCTTGGCGCCGTGGCTCTCGGGTTCATCACCCCAGCGCGCCTTGTAGCGGGCCGCAAAATCGCGCGTCAGATCGTTGAGGTCATTGGTGATGTACGGGTTGGAGTAGTAAGTGCCTTCCGCCGCGTCGCCGGCGACTTCAACGAACTTGGTCGTGCCGATGGCCGCGCCGCCCGCAAACTGGCCGGTGAACCCCAACTGCCGCGCCTGCTTGGCGATGAGGCCCGAAGCCACCTCGGAGCCGCCGAACAGGATGACCTCCGGGTTGGTCTGGAGAATTTTCGTCAACTGGCCCGTGAAGTCCTTGTCCTCAATGCCGTACCATTCAACGGCCAGAGGCTCCAGGCCGTGCGCCTTCAGGGCATTGGTCTGGTACTCGGCCTCGCCCTTGCCATAGGCCGACGTGTCGGAGATGATCGCGAACTTCTTGAACCCCTTGCCCACCATGAAGTCCACGATGCTCTTCTCATACGCAGGCCCCGCCGGGCAGTCGCGGAATACATACCTGCTGCCCTTCTGGGTAATGGTGGCATTGAGGGCGGCGGTCAGATGCGGGACCTTGTACTCCATGAACACGGGCACAACCGCCAACGTCGTCGTGCTGTTGGTGCACGCGAACGCGGCCACCACCTTGTCTTGGGTGATGAGTTTCTGCGCCAGGGCGACAGCCTTGGTCGGGTCAGCCTCGTCGTCTTCCTGGATCAACTGGAGCATCCGACCGTGGATGCCGCCGGCCGCGTTCTTGGCCTCAAAGGCCAGCAGGATGCCGCGCTCGTCCCACTCGCCCAGGATGGCATTGGTGCCCGTCTTGGGGGCAATCCAGCCGATCTTGATGGGCTCGGGCGGCGTCGTGGGTGCCGCCGTGGGCTGCGCGGGTGCCGCCGTGGGCTGGGCAGGGGCAGCCGTGGGCTGCGCGGGCGCCTTCGTCGGCGTGGCCTGGCCGCACGCGCCCAGCATCACGGCAACGATGGTCAACAGGGTGATCATCACAAACATGCTTCGCCGGGTCATCTGCTCTTCCTCCTAACATTTTCGGAAATTTGTGAAACCGACAGACGTACCGATGGGATATGGATAGGCCTCTGCTCTACCACCTCCCTTCCCCACAGTTCCAACCGTAGCCCACAGTCTTGCGTGACATCTCAGCACGCCAGGCGTCGCAACAAGACCCAACCGCCAATTTTGCTACCCGCCGAACATCGGCGGGAAAAGGCACACGCGGCTCGCCGGGGGCACCTCGCGCTCCAGCGGCACCTGCACGCCATTGACCGTCGCCAGCCCAATGTCGTCGGGATCCAGACCCAGGCGCAGGACGACATCCCGCACCGTGAGTGGGCCATCGGCGTCCAGATGTTGCCGCCGCTGTCCCGGGGGCAGCAGTGCCCCGAACACCTCCACTTCAAACGAGAACGTGCCGCCCCCCATACTCCCACCCTACGCCCCTTCGGGCCGAATCTGCCGCACCTTGTAGAGCGTTTCGGTGTGGCTGTAATCGGGAATCAGCGCGGCGGCCAGCCCGATCTCGCGCGCGATCTCGTCGGCATGCTGGCGCACCACCGGCCCCAACTCCAACATCCGCTCCATCGGCAGGCGGAAGGCTGGCCCCGCGACCGCGATCACCGCGATGGGCCTCTGCCGCGGATCCAGAATCGGCGCGGCCACGGCGTTGATGCCGTCCTCGTATTCCGATTGGGCGATGGCAAAGCCGCGCTCGCGGGTGGCTCGCAAGTCGGCGAGGAAATCGTCAGGGGAGACGATGGTGTGCTCGGTGTAGCGGCGAAGCCCCTGAATCATGATCTGCCTGACCTGGGCCTCGGGCAGATAGGCCAAGATCGCCTTGCCCGACGAGGTGCAGCAGGCGGGAAGCCGCTGCCCGGGCGCCGCGGCCAGTTTCACCCGCTGGGGGCTTTCAATAACTTCCAGATAGACGATGTCCGTCCCGTCCAACACGCCCAGATCCACCGTCTCGCGGCACTCCTCGCTCAGACGCCGCAAAAAAGGCCACGCGTGTCGCCGGATGTCGGTGGTCTCCAGCGCCAGCATGGCCAGTTCCAGAACGCGCAGCCCAAGACGATACTTGCCTGTCGCCTCATCGTGCTGCACGAAACGCTTATTCTCCAGCGTGGCGAGGACGCGGTGCACGGTACTCTTGTGCAACTCCACGCGCTCGGCAATCTCGGTGAGGGTCAGTTCAGGCTCTTCCCGCGAGAAGCACAACATCACATCCAATGCTCGGTCGACGGCACGAATAGGCTTGCTCAAGGCACCCTCCCCCATTGGACAGGATGGCGCGGTGATTGCACAGCGTGCAACTCGGTTTCACAGAATAGTATAGCACAAAGACCGTCGTTTGTCAAGTAGGAATCGCACGGAAATCGTTGGCGCTGACCTCACCTAACCCCTCCAGGGGGATGGGAGAGGTGGCTGTTCCTCCCGCACGGCCCCCACCGTGGTGAAGTCAAGAATAGGGGAGTGTTGGGGTAGAGACGGGTGAGGTGAACCCTCGTCTTGCTGTACGCCCCCACCGTATTGAAGTCAAGGTAGGCGAGGACTGGGTGAGATGGGTGAGGTGGACCCTGATCGGCAAACCCAACGATGCCCGGCCACCGCGCGCCAGAATTGAACTGCGCCCTGGCAACGGGCTGGGTCCCCAAGCGTACTGGCCCCCTCATTGCGGGGAGCGATACCCCGAAGCCAGCCCCTTGCAAGCGCGGGGTTGCTCCGCCCGCAGCCCCTACCCCTGCAGCGGCCGGCGCTTCACCAGCACCGTCCACTGCCCACGCTGCACCGTCTCGTTGCGCTGGTTCAGCACCGCCACGTCCAATATCACCAAGCCGCCGGTGTCGCCCATGGGCCGCGTCCCCGCCACCCGCAGCGCGGCGCGGATGGTATCGCCGATGCGGATGGGCGCGCGGAATTTCCATTCCAGCGAAAGGAACGCCTCCACCGAGCCTTCCATGAAACCGGCCCGCGAGGCCAGCCCCGTGGCCATCGCCAGGCCCAAGAGCCCGTGGGCAATGCGTTCCCCGAAGGGCGTGCTGCGGGCGTATTCGCTGTCCACGTGCAGCGCGTTGAAATCCCCCGAAAGGCCCGCAAACCCCACGATGTCGGCCTCCGTTACCGTCCGGCCCGACGTCGTCCACTCCTGCCCGACGACAAAATCCTCAAACATCATGGTTTGTGCCATGCCCTGCGCCATCGTTCACCTCCCGCGCAACCAATTCGGTCCTGTAGTGTTTGCGTTGTAAAGACCCTCAGGAAGCCATCCCATGCTGAAAAAGGTCCTCATCGCCAATCGCGGCGAAGTCGCCGTTCGTATCATTCGCACCTGTCGCGAGTTAGGGATACGCACCGTCGCCATCTACTCGGAGGTGGATCGGGCGTCCCTGCACGTGCGCTACGCCGACGAGGCGTACTGCGTGGGCCCCGCGCCCGCCCGCGACAGTTATCTCAATATGGAGCGCATCCTGGACATCGCCAGGCGCTCTGGCGCCGACGCGGTGCACCCCGGCTACGGCTTCCTGGCCGAGAATCCCGAATTCGCGCAGGCCTGCCTGGACGCCGGCTTGGTGTTCGTGGGGCCATCGCCCCAGACGTTGCGCCTGTCCGGCAACAAGATTCTGGCCCGACGCGCCATGCGCCAGGCGGGGCTGCCCGTCATCCACGGCTCCGAGTGGGACGTGCCCGATGGCGACCCGGCCCAGGCCGCCCAGGCGGTGGGCTACCCCCTGATGATCAAGGCCGCCGCCGGCGGTGGCGGCAAGGGCATCCGACTCGTTGCCGGGCCGGACGAATTCCCCGAGGCCCTGGCGCTGGCCCGCCGCGAGGCCAAGGCCGCCTTCGGCGACGACTCGGTCTTCCTGGAGCGCGTCCTGGAGGGCGTCCGCCACATTGAGTTCCAGATCCTGGCCGACCAGCACGGCAACGTGATTCATCTGGGCGAGCGCGAAGGCTCCGTCCAGAGGCATCATCAGAAAGTGCTGGAGGAAGCGCCTTCGCGCGCCCTCACGCCGGATTTGCGCCGCCGCATGGGCGAAGCCGCCGTCGCCGCCGCGCGCGCCGCAGATTATGTCAATGCCGGTACCGTGGAGTTCCTGCTGGATGACCAGCAGAACTTCTACTTCCTTGAGATCAATCCCCGCTTGCAAGTAGAACACCCGACCACGGAAATGGTTACCGGCGTGGACATCGTCAAGGAGCAACTCCGCATCACAGCCGGTCGGCGGCTGCGCCTGGCCCAGGAAGATGTGCGACTCCGGGGCTGGGCCATAGAATGCCGCATCCTGGCCGAAAACCCCTTTGACGACTTCCGCCCATCCGTTGGGAAAATCTCGTACATGCGCGAGCCTTCGGGGCCAGGAATCCGCGTGGAAAGCGGCATCCACGAAGGGCTGGAGATCACGCCCTACTACGATTCCCTCATCGCCAAAGTCATCGCATGGGGCGAGACCCGTGGCGAGGCGCTGGTGCGCATGAGGCGCGCGCTGGACGAGTACCGCATCATGGGCATACGCACCAACATCCCCCTGCACCAGGAAATCCTGGACGACCCGCGATTCCAGGGCGGATATGTGGACACTAGTTTCCTGGAGCAGGCAGCCTACGCGGAGCGCGCCGCCTCGCTGGACGACCTGCGCGCGGCCGCAGTCCTTGCCGCGCTGCTACACCATCGGGCCAGGGCGCTGCGCCCCTCCCAGGTGCAGACATGCGCCCAACCGACCCGAAATGGAGACTCCAATTGGAAAGTGCTCGGACGCTGGATGGCAGTAGGCCGATAACCTATCGCGTGGAGGTGGACGGGACGCCGCTCACCGTTACGCTGCTGCCCGACGGCACGCTGGCGATGGAGGGCCGCACGTTCCGCCTGGACGTGTCGGAGATTCAAGGGCTATCGCTGTACTCGCTGCTGGTCAACGACGCCTCCTACGAGGTGCTGGTGGACGAGCGCGGCGGGACGTACTACGCGCTGGTGCGAGGCAAGGTGCACCGCATCCAGGTGCACGACGAGGCGCTCCACCCCAGCCGACGCCAAAGCGCGACGGCTGAGGGCGAGGTCGTCGTGCGCGCTCCCCTGTGCGGCCTGGTGGCGGAAGTGTGCGTAGGCGAGGGGGAGACTGTAGCGGAGAACCAACTCGTCGCCATCCTGGAGTCCATGAAAATGGAAAATGAGATTCGCGCGCCGCGTGCGGGCAGCGTGCGCGGCATCCACGTGCAGGCGGGCGCTGTCGTCCGCGAGGGCGACGCGCTTCTGACCATCGCGTGAGGTAAACGACAAGGCCACATCCGTTGGGGAGGTAAACGTGATACGAACCGTGTTGTGCGATCTGCTGGGAATCCGATATCCCATCATCCAGGGAGGCATGGCCTGGGTGGCCACTGCCGAACTGGTGGCCGCCGTCTCGGAGGCGGGCGGCCTGGGCGTGCTGGGCGGCGGCAACGCTCCCCCCGACTACGTCCGCGATGAGGTGCGCAAGACGAAGGCACTCACGCGCAACCCCTTCGGCGTCAACATCCCCCTGTTCTCGCCGTTCGTCAACGACATCGTGCAAATCTGTATAGACGAAGGCGTGCCCGTGGTCATGACGGGCGCGGGCAGCCCTTCGGCCATCGTGCCGCGCCTGAAAGCCGCGGGCATCAAGGTCATCCCCGTCGTCGGTTCGGTGGCCCTGGCGGTGCGCCTGGCGCGCGACGGCGTGGATGCGGTCGTGGCGGAGGGGATGGAATCGGGCGGGCACATCGGCGACGTGGCTACGCTGCCCCTGGTGCCCCAAGTTGTGGACGCCGTGGACATCCCCGTCATCGCCGCGGGCGGGTTCGCCGATGGGCGCGGGCTTCTGGCTGCCTTGGCGTTGGGCGCCGTGGGCATCCAGATGGGCACCCGCTTCATCTGCACCGAGGAGTGCAGGGTGCACCCCAACTACAAGGAGCGCATCCTGCGCGCCAACGACCGCGCCACCGTAACCACCGGCCACTCCCTCGGCCATCCGGTGCGCGCCATCCGCAATCAGATGACCACGCGCTTCGCCGAGATGGAAAAGACGGGCGCGACCGAGGCCGAGGTCATTGAGTTCGGTACCGGAAAACTCCGGCTGGCCGCCAGGGAAGGCGATGTGATCAACGGTTCCGTCATGGCTGGCCAGATTGCGGGCCTGGTTCACGACATCGTGCCGGTGCGGGTTCTCTTGGAGCGCATCATGGCCGAGGCCGAGGCGCACCTGCAACGGCTGAACGCCTGGGCCGCGGCCTGATTCTTGCGGAGGTTGACGACGTGGAATCCGACGCACAGGGCGCGCCCCGCCTGGTCTTCCAGTTCCCGGGGCAAGGCTCCCAGCACGTGGGCATGGGAAAGGCGCTTGCCGAACGATTCGCCAGCGCCCGCAGGACGTTTGAGGAAGCCGACGACACCCTCGGCTTTCGCCTGAGCACGCTGTGCTTTGAAGGACCGGCCGAAACCCTCACCGACACCGCCAACGCCCAACCGGCGATTCTGGCCACGAGCATCGCGGCGCTGCGCGCGGTGGAAGAGGCGGCAGGCCGCGCGATAAAGCCGGACTACTACGTGGGCCATAGCCTGGGCGAGTACTCGGCGCTGGTGGCTTCGGGCGCGCTGTCCTTCGCCGACGGGCTACACCTGGTGCGGCTGCGCGGCCAACTCATGGCCGAGGCAGGCAAGACCAACCCCGGCGGCATGTTGGCGGTCATCGGGCTGGACGCCGACGTCCTTGACGCGATCTGCCGACAGGTGTCCGAGAGCGGGCGGGTCATCCAGATCGCCAACGACAACGCTCCAGGCCAAATCGTGCTATCGGGCGACGTTCATGCGCTGGGGCGCGCGGAGGAACTCGCCAAGCAGGCCGGCGCGCGTCGCGTCATTCGCCTCGCCGTATCCATCGCGGCCCACTCCAGGCTCATGGCGCACGCCGCCGAAGGTTTCCGCCGCGCGGTCCATGCGGTGGCCCTGCGCCGACCCGCCGCACCCATCGTGGGTAACGTGGACGCCCGCCCGCTCCAAGACCCCGATGAGGTCAGGCGTGAGTTGGTGGAGCAGTTGACCGCGCCCGTGCGGTGGACCCAGTCCATACGCGAATTGGCCCGTCGTGGAGCGAGCCACTTCGTGGAAATCGGGCCGGGGAGCGTGCTCACGGGCCTCGTGAGCCGAATCGCCGGTGCGACCTACGCCGTCGCCATCGGCGACCCCGACGCCGTGATCGCCTTCGCGCAGTCTAGCCGGTAGGGGGCAGCGCGGGGCGACATCGGGCGTGAGGCCCCGCGCCGCAGGACCTGGCCCGCAGGGCTTCGCGCAGCAAGAGAGTGGCCGCGAATTCGTGTGAATCGCGGATGCAATGCCCACATGCACTTACGGGAGGTATCAGAGATGATTCTGGACGGGAAGGTGGCCGTGGTAACCGGCGCTTCGCGCGGGATAGGCCGGGCCATTGCGTTGCGCCTGGCGGCATCGGGCGCGACGGTCGTCGTCAACTATCGCAGCGCCTCGGCAGAGGCGGCCGAGGTCGTCGCGGAGATAGAACGTCGCGGCGGGCGCGCCAAAGCCATCCAGGCCGATGTGAGCGCCTTCGCCGAGGCCGAGCGACTCATCGCCGAGACCGTTGGCGCGTTTGGGCGCGTGGACATCCTCGTGAACAACGCCGGCACCACGCGCGACACGCTCCTGGCCTCCATGACCGAAGAGGACTGGGACATCGTCGTGAACACATGCCTCAAAGGGGCGTTCAACTGTTGCCGCGCCGTCATCCGCCCGATGATGCGCCAACGCTACGGCCGCATCGTGAACATCACATCCGTTGCGGGCCTTGCGGGCCAGGCGGGCCAGGTGAACTACGCCGCCGCCAAGGCCGGACTCCTCGGCCTCACCAAGTCGCTGGCCAAGGAGGTCGGCCCGCGCAACATCACGGTCAACGCCGTCGCGCCGGGCTACGTCCCCACGGACCTGACCGCGTCGCTTCCGCAGGAGATGGTGCAGAACTGGATTGACTTCACGCCCCTGCGGCGCGCCGCGACACCCGAAGACATCGCCGCCGCCGTCGCGTTCCTTGTCTCGCCCGACGCCGACTTCATCACCGGCCAGGTGCTCAGCGTGGACGGCGGACTCATCATGCAGTAGGGGCGCAATTCAACCGCGCCCGAACATAGATAGAGAAGGAGACGCACATGCCACAAACCCGAGTGGTCATCACCGGCGTCGGAGCCGTAACGCCCGTTGGGAACGATGTCCCCACCACATGGCGCAACGTCGTGGAGGGGAAATCAGGCGTTGGGCCGATCACCCTGTTTGACGCCTCGGATCTGGAAACCCAGATTGCCGCCGAGGTCAAGGATTTTGACCCCGTGGCCCTGTTCGGCGCGAAAGCCGCGCGCACCATGGACCGCTACAGTCAGTTCGCCCTTGCCGCCGCGCGCCAGGCCGTGGCCGACGCGGGGCTGACCTTCGCGGGCGACAACGAGCGCGTCGCCGTCATCGTGGGCACCGGCATCGGCGGCATGGCCACGCTGGCCCAGCAACTCCACGCGCTGGACGAGCGCGGCCCTCGGCGGGTCAGCCCGTTCTTCATCCCCATGGTCCTCGCCGACACCGCCGCCGGCAACATCGCCATTGAATACGGGATTCGCGGCCCCAACCTGGCCGTCATCTCGGCATGCGCCAGCGGCGCCAACTGCATCGGCGAGGCCGCCATGATGATCCGACACGGGCGGGTGGACAAGGCCATCTGCGGCGCGGCCGAGGCGGGCATCCTCCGCCTCGCCATCGCGGCCTTCAACGTCATGGGGGCCGTCTCGCGGCGCAACGACGAGCCGACCCGCGCCTGTCGCCCATTTGACGTCCATCGTGATGGGTTCGTCATGGGCGAAGGGGCCGGCATCCTGGTGCTGGAAAAATTGGAGGACGCCCAGGCGCGCGGCGCGCACATCTACGCCGAAATCCTCGGCTACGGCCTCTCCGCCGACGCCTACCACATCACCGCGCCGTTGGAGAACGGGGCGGGCGCCGCCCTGGCCATGGCCGGCGCGCTCAGGGACGCCGGCCTTGCGCCCACCGACGTGGAATACATCAACGCCCATGGCACAAGCACGCCCCTCAACGACCGCGCCGAAACCATCGCCATCAAGTCGGTCTTCGGCGATCACGCCTACCGCCTTGCCGTCAGTTCTACCAAATCGGTCATGGGCCATCTCCTCGGGGCCAGCGGGGCTGTGGAAGCCATCATCACCGCCAAGGCGCTGGAAGAGGGCATCATCCCACCCACCATCAACTACGAGACGTCCGACCCCGAGTGCGATTTGGACTACACGCCGAACCGCGCCCGCCCAACGCCCATTCGGGTGGCGCTGTCCAACTCCTTCGGCTTCGGAGGCCACAACGCCTCGCTGGCGTTGGGAAGATACCCATGAGCAAAGGAATCAAAGCGCAGATCATCGGGTGGGGCGCGTATGTGCCCCGCCGCGTTCTCACCAATGCCGACCTGGCGCAGATGGTGGACACCTCGGACGAGTGGATCGTGGAGCGCACCGGCATCCGCGAGCGGCGACTGGCCGACGCCGACGAGACGACCGCGTCCATGGCCATCGTCGCGGCCGAGCGCGCCCTGGCGACCGCCAGCGCCGACCCGCTCGCCATTGACCTCATCATCGTGGCGACAGCCACGCCGGACTACCTCTTCCCGGCCACGGCCTGCCTGGTCCAGCGCAGCATCGGCGCCACCCGCGCCGCTGCGTTTGACCTCGGCGCGGGCTGCTCAGGGTTCATCTACGCGCTGGCCCTGGGCGCCCACGCCATTGAGGCCGGCGCGTACCGGTACGCCCTCGTCATCGGCGCCGAGACCCTGTCGCGCATCACGAACTGGACGGACCGGGGCACGTGCGTGCTCTTCGGCGACGGCGCGGGTGCGGTGCTCCTGGGACAGGCCAACGGCCCGGGCGGCATCCTGGCTACGCACCTGGGCGCCGACGGCGCGGGCGCCGATTGGCTTATTTTGCCGGCGGGCGGGTCGCGCAAGCCCGCCTCGGCGGAAACGGTCGCCGAGAACCTGCACACGATACGGATGGACGGGCAGAAAGTCTTCCGCTTTGCGGCGAAGATCATCCCCGCGGCCACCCGCAAGGTGTTGGAACAGGCCGGCCTGTCCCTGGCCGACGTGGACATGGTGATCGCGCACCAGGCCAACGCGCGCATCCTCCAAGCGGCAGCCGAGCGGCTGGGCGTGCCAAAGGAGAAGATGTACGCGAACATTGATCGCTACGGGAACACTTCTGCTGCCTCCATCCCCATCGCCCTGTGCGAGATGGCCGACGCGGGGCGGTTGCAGCCGGGGCAGCGCGTGGTGCTGGTGGGCTTCGGCGCCGGCCTCACGTGGGGCGCTGTGCTGGTGGAGTGGGGCGGCAGGCCTCGCCCGAAACGCAACCTGCCCTGGCTCGTGGCGGCCGTTCGCCGCTGGTGGGCGTGGCTCCTGCGCCGATTCCGGCGGTAGCCCGCGCCTCGCCGCGACCCGCTCCCAGACGTAGGGCACGCCAACCCCGCCCCTGGCCGCGACGCCCCGAAGCAATCCCCTCCGAGACCCCAAGGGTCTCGGGACGCCTGGGGTCTATGGTACATGGGTGCGGAGTTGCCGACAACGGGCGAAGCCGAGTCTCCCCTTCCCTTGTCTTGCGCGCGCGCGCATCCTCATGCATAATAAGGCCGCGATTGCCAACCCCTGGCGCGGGCAAGCCTCGGCTCGCCTGCGGGGAAAGGAGTACATGCCATGCATCCTCTCGTCCAACTGGCCAGAAAGGCGATCAGCGCCTACGTGCGAGACCGCAAGCGTATCCATCCGCCAAAACCCGACGAAATGACCCCGGAGATGAAAGAGCGCGCGGGCGTCTTCGTCTCCATCCACACCAAAGACGGCGCGCTCCGCGGCTGTATCGGCACGTTCCACCCCACGCAGCCCAACGTCGCCGAGGAGGTCATCAGCAACGCCATCAGCGCCGCGACCCGCGACCCCCGCTTCTACCCCATCACGCCCGACGAACTGGACGACCTGGACATCTCGGTGGACGTGCTGACCGAACCCGAACCGGTGGAAAGCGTGGAGCAGTTGGATGCGAAGAAGTACGGGGTTATCGTGGAAAGCGGCTGGCGCAAGGGCCTGCTCCTGCCCGACCTGGAAGGCGTGGACACGCCCGAAGAGCAGATAGACATCTGCCGACGCAAAGCAGGCATCGGCCCCAAGGAGCCGGTGAAACTGTACCGCTTCCAGGTCAGGCGGTATCACTGACGGCGCACGGCGTCCCGGCCGGTGCAGGCTAGCGCCGGCGAATGCGGAACATCAGCAGCGCGCCGGCGAGGGCGCTCACCGACGCCACGATGAAAAGCGCCGAATAGCCCATGTACGCGCCCGGACGCGCGGCGTTCAGCCCATCAATCAGCGGCCCGCCCAGGCGGCTCACGGACGCAGAGCCTGCCGTCGCAATATTCGTCAAACCCATGTACAGCCCGGCCTTGTCGGCGGGAATCAGATCGGTGGCCAGCGCCCAATTCACGCTGACGAAGATACCCGTGGCCATGCCGATAATCGCGCCGACCAGATACAGCGAGCGCACGTCGGACACGAACAACAGCAGGAAGATGCCCAGCGCGGCCAGCAGTCCGGCGCCGATGTTCAACATTCGCCGCCCCACGCGGTCCGACAGCCAGCCGGCAGGGAACACCAGCGCGGTCAGCGCCACGCCGATGGCCGCCATCAGGTTGCCCGTTACCTCCGCCGCGTTAGGCACGGCCAGGCGGTCGCGAATGAAGTATTGCGCGAAGGTCTGCACCGCGTAGATGCCCAGGAGAATCAGAAAGCGCGAAGCAATGAGCCAGGCGTAATCGGGATACTCGCGGATGGCTGCGGCGACTCGCCGGCGCCACCCTGCGCGCTCCGAGGGAAGGCCCGGGTTGCCCGCCGGGGCGGGGACGGCTGCCGCGCCGGGCGTCTCGGGCGTGCCCACGACGGTTGTCAGAGCGCACACGGCCAGCACCGCGCCGATGATGGCGAAGGCCAGGCCCGGGTTATCCTGTCCCATCAGGTTCCCCGCAACTAGCGACGCTACGATAAGGCCCGCCATGTCAAACAGGTTTTTCCAGCCCGAGGCCAGGCCGCGCCGTTCGGCAGGCACCAGGTCGGGAATCAGCCCCTGGGCCGGGCCATGCGCCATGTTGGACACCGATTGCAAGAGCAGGTACGTGATGAGGAGCACCCAGAACCCGCCGGCCGCGTTCATGCCGGCCAGGACCAGCAGCGTGGCCACCGTTCCCGCCACCATCCAGGGGCGACGCCGCCCCCACCGCGAACGGGTCCTGTCGCTCCACGCTCCCGACAGGGGCTGGATAATCATGGCCAAGATGAGGCCGGCGAACGTCATCCCACCAAGATAGGTGTTCTTCAAACTATCGGGGACGAACCGCAACAGAAGCGCAGGCAGGATGATAGGATGCAAGGCATTCCACATGAAGGCGAGACCGAACCAGTACACGTTCATGATGACGTAGTGCCGAGACTTGAGCATCGCGCCCTCCTTGAGGACAAAGTTGAGGCGGACGGCATAATACCACGAGTGCCGTCTGCGAATCAAGTGCCGCGCTACCCCCTCACCTGGCGCATCGCGGGAGGAATCGCCTGGACGGCGCTGGCCCGTCGGCGACGCTCCTTTGTCCGGGATGCGCGCCGGGCGGTGGCGGCGCTGCGCCCGCCCCTGGAGGTCATTGGCGGGGAGCACGTGCCTGCCACAGGGCCGCTCCTGGTGGCGTGCAATCACTACAGCCGCCCGGGGTTCCAGGTGTGGTGGGTAGCCTTCGCCATCACGGCAGCCCTGGCCGAACGCCGCGCCCTGGGCGACAACGAGGAAATGGCCTGGGTCATGACGGCGGCCTGGCGGTTTGAGACGAGCCGCTGGCGGCGTCGGATGCTCACGCCTGCCAGCCGCTGGACCTTTGCCCACATCGCCCGCGCCTACGGGTTCGTAACCATGCCGCCCATGCCGCCCGCGCCCGAGGAGATGCACGAGCGAGCCGCGGCGGTGCTGCGCACGGTGCGACTGGCCCGTAGGCTGGCGCAGACGGGCGGCCTGCTGGGCCTCGCGCCGGAGGGGCGAGATGTCCCCGTCGGCCTCGCAGAGCCGCCGCCGGGAGCCGGGGCCTTCATCGTCCTGCTGGCGGAGACAGGGATGAGGGTGCTCCCCGCCGCCGTGTACGAGACCGAGGGCCGACTGCGCGTGCGTTTCGGCCCACCCTTCGTGCCCGCCGCCCCAGCCGACCGCGCCGCCCGCGACCGCGCTGTGGCCGGGCAGGTCATGGACGCCATCGCGCGCCTGCTGTCGTGAAAAACGGCGCATATCCGTTCTTGCGCAGCGCTCTGCCGGAGTGTATAATACGCACGCCCCAACGATGGCTGAGCGATGCGCATTGCTGCCCCCTCAGCGAGGTATGGACGGACCTCGTTGGAGTGCCGCCCAAAGACTGCACATGAAAGGAGAGTCTCATGAAAACACGAAGTTTCTTCGCTCGGGCTATCGCTGTGCTCCTGGTAGTGGCCATGGCCACCGCGCTTGCGGCTTGCGGCGGGGGCGCGAAATCCACACCCAAGCCCCAAGCCACGGCGGCCCCAACAGCCACGCCCGCGCCCACGAACACACCCACCCCGGAACCGCAACCGACACAGGCCGAGACCACAGAATTGGACTCGCTCATCAGCCACCTGAAACTGCTTGCCCCGGTCCGAGTGGTGAGCACGTTCACGGCCAAAGAGGGCGACAATCCCGAATCCGTTACCAGGACGGAGGCCGAGATTGACGCGGCGGGCAATCAGCGCGTCCGGCTGTACGAAGGCGAAAACCTGACCGCAGAATTCTTGTTCGTGGACAAGCAGATGTACATGGGCACCGGCGAGAACCAGTACGTAGCCTTGGGCCCCCAGGATGACCCGTGGGAGGCGCTCATGCTCTACGGCGGGGCGTTCCTGCTGGTCTTCAACAACCTGCAAGAGGCGGAGTTCGTCGGCAAAGAGCAGGTCAATGGGTTCAACACCAACAAGTACCGCGTCAAGATTGACCTGAGCCAGTTCGGCCTCGGCGGATTCATCGCCGGGCAGCAGGGTGCCGTCGTGGACTACGAGGGCTTCGCATGGGTGGAGATGAACGCCAAGGCGCTGGTCAAGGCCGAGACGCTCTACCGCGCAAAGTCCACGACCGACGAGAAGGTTACCGAGATGCGGACCGAGTTTGACGCTGTGAAGGCGGATGTGGCCCCCATTGAGACGCCCACCAACGTCATAGGACAGTAGGCCAAGACGCGACCAGGCTGAAGCCCCACGGGCGTTCATCGGCCCGATAGGGCTTCGCCATTTTTCGCGCCGGGGTGGGGCCAGCCAGGCCCCTGTAGCGCAAATTGACGATGTGCTGTAGCGCAAATTGACAATTTGCGCTACAGGGCGGGCGACCGTAGGGCAATTTGCGCTACAACTGCTTGCAATAACTCCATTTCCAATCGCGCCAAGTCTGCACCAGGCCCGCCTTCACAGGGTTGTCCAGCACGTAATACACAATACGCTGCCACTCCCCTTCGTCGCGCACCACGTGGTCATAATTCTCGTGCTGCCAAAATGCCCCTTCACGTCCCAGTAGTACATTGGCTTGGCGCGCCACGTAACCTTTGAGGGAGTGCATAATGCTGGATATGGAGTAATAGTTGTCCCCTTCCTTGACCAGCGGCGTACATACCAAATGCACGTGATTCGGCATGATGCAGTAGGCATCCAGATCGTATACCCGCCCATCTCTGTATTGGAGACAATCAGCCATCAATGCGGCTATCCCCGGATCACCAAGCCACAGCGGCCCAACAGCGGCGGTGTCCAGCGCCGCATCCCATTTTCCGAATAGCCGACGTTGCTCCAGGCTGCGCCGCCTCTCGCGTTCGCCCAAGTCCGCAATTCGCGCGAGAGCCGCGTCAACACGCCGTCCTTCCGCGATCAGGCTTTGCGCCGCTTCTGCCGGAATAGAGCCAGCCAGGCGAAAAGTAACAAACAACGTGCAACCGGGCAACTGTATATGCGGCAAGTTCCGTCGGTAGAATGATTTCCAGCCCAGGCGTCCCACAATCCCCTCCATGGCTCCCGTAGGGAAACTGTCCGCAGGACAAATTGGCAATTTGCCCTACAAAGAACGCCGCTCCCAAATCGCGCCCAACTGGCGGGCGCACCAATCGTAGCGCGGTTCCACCTGCAGGTCGCGGCGGAACTCGCGAAGGGCCGCCAAATCCATGTCGGCCACCACCACGTCGCCCTGGTCGCAAGGCTCTGCGCGGGCCAAAATCCCATCCCCGCCCACCAGTCCCACCGGCCCCACGATGGCCGACTGCCCGCGGAACGGCATCCCTAGGACGTCGCCCACCATCATCGCATGCACGCCGTAGCACGGCGACTCCTGCACCCTGCTCCACACGCCGCGCAACTGGTAGTGCCAGTTGTAGTCCGCGTTGATGTCCGCCGACGGGTTCAGCAGAATCTCCGCGCCCAGGAGATACGCAATGCGCGCCGTCTCCGGGTAGGTGTAGTCCATGCACACGGGCATCGCCAGTTTGCCCACGGGCGTATCGTACACCTGGATGAACCCGCCGCGCGTCAGGCCCATGTGAAACTCCTGGCCATAGAAGTGCGCCTTCGGCTGGTGGCCCATCTCAAACCCGTCGGGGCCGAACAGGTAGGCCGTGTTGCGCAGCGTTCCGTCGCTCCCCGCGGCGATGGCGCTACCCGCCACGATGTGGACGCGGAAGCGGCGCGACAGGTTCTGGAACGTGAACCGGTACACCCGCGTGGCCGATGGAGCCAGGAGACGGGTTACCGCCGCCAGCGCGCCCGCCTCGCCCGCCCCCGCAGTTGCGCGGGCCGCCTGGGCCTCAATGCCGGGCACCAGCCCCAGCAGCGGCACGAACCCCACCAGTTCGGGGAACACCACCAGTTGCGCGCCGGCCTCCACGGCCCGCAGCGTCCAGGCGTGGCATTCCCGCGCGTAGTCGGCGGGCGACGCGAAGAGGCGCGCTGGAAACTGCACAGCGGCGACGCGCACGCGCGCCCTGTCCTCGTCGGGCGGCAACGCCTGGGGATACGAGGCGCGGGCCAGCCAGCCCTGGGCAGCGCTCAACCCGGCCCGCCAGCGTACCAGCGCCCGCGCCAAGTGGAACATCACCGCGTCGCGCCAGGCGGTCATGGCAGCGACCCCTTGCGGTACAGCGACAGCAGTTGTTGCCGGTACAGCGGCAGGTTCATCTCGGCCAGGATGTCGTAGCGAGCGGTGAGGGCCGCGCGCGCCCCGAAGTCCAGTTCGGCGGCGACAACGGCCTCGGCGTCGGCGCTTTCGGCGCAGGCCACGACGCCCCTCCCGCCGGGGGTCATCTCCACCGGCGCCAGCACGCAGGACCGCCCCACCAGCCCCGCGCCCACGGGATACGCCTCAATGCCGAAGGTCTGATTGGCCTGCACCTCGCGCCACAGCCGCGCCAGCCACGCCCCCTCCGACCGTTCGCGCAGCGCGCCCACATGTACGAGCACCTCGGCGCCCAGCAGTGTCAGGGCGCGGCTCACCTCGGGCACCCGCACGTCCGCGCCGACCACGAGCCCCAGCGCCCCAGCAGGGGAATCAACAACGTGGAGTTCCTCCCCCGCGGAGTACATCAGGGCCCGGTCTTCGCGGCTCAGGTGAATCTGCCGCTGCGCCCCGACGAGACTGCCGTCGTCGGCAAAGACGTGCAGGCAGGGGAAGACCCGCCCGTCCTCGTCGCGCTGCGGGCCGATGTCGGCCACCAGGTACAGCCCGTAGCGCCGCGCCAGTTGGCCCGCCTCGGCCACTGGCCCCTCCCACACCTCGTCCCAGCCGGGGCTTCCCGACAGGACGGCCAGGCGCGCGCCGCGCTCCGCAGCACCCGCAAGGGCCTGCTCCCAGTACGCGGCCCAGGCCCGCTCCGACGCGAACGTAAACTGCCGCCCTTGCAGCGCGGCGACAACCGCACGGGTTTCCGAAGCCACTCCCCTACTCCGCGGCAGCGGCCGTCGCCTCTGCGCGCTCGCGCATGACGCGACGCAGCCGCTCGGCGTCCTGCCGGATGTAACGCGCCACGCCCAGGAACAGGAACGCGCACACCAGCCACGTGCTGACGCAGATGGTCAGGATAGCGTTGCCCAGCGACGACCGCACGGCGATGTACCCCGCCAGCGCCGGCGCGATGGCCGAGCCGATGTTCTCAATGAAACTCAGCGTGGCCTGCGCCGTGCTACGGACTTCCGGCTCGGCCACGTCGTGGATGGTGGCCTGGACATTGGGCGCGGCGATGGACATGGTCACGCCCGTCAGGCACATGAAGATCATGAACGGAAGGAGTTGGCCCGCCGGGATGCGCAGCGTGATGGTGAGCAGAATCGCGCCCAGGAGCACGCCCGTGGCCCCTGTCAGCGCGCGCCCCCTGTAGTCGCGCTTGAAGAAGAAATCGCCGATGCTCCCGCCCACAAAGTACCCCGCCGATAGGGCCAGAATCGCGATCATCATGATGCTGGTCGTCTCGCCCGTGGAAAAGCCGCGCTCTGTCTCCAGGAAGCGGAAGAACCAGAACGTGATGACCTGCCACGGGAATACGCCGAAGAATCCCTGCGCGAACAGGAAGAGGAGCGACTTGCGACGGAACAACCCCAGGGCAACTCTGCGGTCAAAGTGGAACGACGGGATCTCCTCAAACGCAGCCATCTCCGGCTCGGCCTTGCCTCGCGGAGGCTCGCGAAGCCCAAAGAAGATCACAATGGCGAGCAAGATACCCAGGCTACCCGTGATGATAAACACATTGCGCCAGCCCAGGGTATCCCGCAACATGCTGGCCAGGACCATCCCCAGCATGTAGCCCAAAGGCATGGCCGTCTGCAGCAAGCCGTATACTTTGCCCCGTATGTTCGGCCCGAAATAGTCGGCCAGCAGGCTGTAGATGCCCGGGTAACTGGAGTCGTCAATGCCCGTGGACGAGCGCGTGATGAGGAAGGTCGTGTAGTTGGGGGCAATCGCGTTGAGCCACGTGGTGGAGCCCCAGATGAACGAGGCCAGCGCGATGAGTTTGGCGCGCGCGTAGCGGTCGTACAGGTATCCCCACACGGGGTACATGATCGCCGCAACCAGGATGGCGAAACTGGATACCAGGCCCATCTTGGCCTCGTCAATGCGGAACTCCTCCATGATGGGCGTGGTCAGGGGGCCGATGAGCAGACGGTCCGCTTGGTGAAGCAGCATGAAGAAGAAGAACATCAAAACGACAAACCACCGGTACCTGGATTTCATTCCACTCCTCCCCGATTGAAAGAGTTGGCTACCGCATGGGTGTCCGGTCGGTGCTGCACAGGCTCACGATCGTTCGGTCGGCTTCGCACCTCCTTCCGTAGGGTGATGGTGGCGCTGGTCGGCGCCCTGGACCTCGCGCAGCAGTTCTATAGCGTGAGGCAGCGCGGGCAGGATGGTCTCCAGGTTCTCCCTGACGGCCTTGGGGCTGCCAGGGAGATTGACGATGAGGGTCCTGCCCCGTATGCCGGCCACGGCGCGCGACAGCATGGCGTGGGGGGTAACGCGAAGGCTGGCGGCGCGCATGGCCTCGGCAAGGCCGGGAGCCTCCCGCTCCAGGACGGATCGCGTCGCCTCGGGGGTTACGTCGCGCGGGGCGAAGCCGGTGCCGCCGGTCGTCAGGACGAGGTCCAAATCGGCCTCATCGCACCACCAGCGCAAGACCGCGGCGATGCGATCTTGCTCATCGGGCACGATGGCCGTTTCAACCACGTCGCCCTGCAGGTCCGCGCGCACGATTTCGGCGATGACAGGCCCCGCGCGGTCCTCGTATTCGCCCCGCGACGCGCGGTCGCTCACCGTCAAGATGCCAACGCGCATGAGGTCCTCCTGGCGTTCCGACGGCCCGCAGCGCGGCTACTTCTTGAGGAACTGCCGCCACTCGCCGTGAAAGCCGTCTTCGCTCACGCCGTAGTAGTAGTGGATGCGGCCGGTGCGGTCGCGCTGCACCAGGTTGTAGCGCCTGCGGCTGCCCGAGCCGTAAACCTTCCACAGGCCGATGTCGCCCAGCCAGGTGATCTTGTCGCCTGCCACCGGCGCGTCCTCGTGTTGGGTGATGGCCGAGCGCCAAAGCCTGCGCGCCGACTTGCGCGTTACGTTGGTAACGACGTTGCCGTTGCGCAGGTCCTTGAGCGAATGGTACAGCGTGCCTTTGCGCTCTTCCGATTCCACGATTTCCACGCCGGTGCGCGGCGGCTCAATGCGAAACAGAGGCTCTTCTTCTTCGGCGCAGACCGCCTGGGGGGCCGGCTCCGGCGCAGGGGCAGGCTGGCCCTTCTCCTCGGCGGCTCGCTTCACCAACTGGATGATCTCGTCGCGCAGGGCCAAACTGGTCTCCGACTCGTGCCGCACGTAAATCTTCGTGCCCTCCACCGAGTAGGGGATGTCGGCGCCCCTGGGGACGCTGACGCGAATGATCTTCTTGCCCTGCGATTCCAGCGTGTCTATCGTTACGTCCACCGGCGGCGTAACCTTGCGCTGGATCTCCGCCTTCAGGAGCGCCGCCACCTCTTCGGGCTTGTCCACGCCCACAGGCGGCGTCTTCGCGTTCGGGCTTACGCCGATGAAGATGGTGCCGCCGTTGGTGTTGGCGAACGCCACAACATCGCAGATGACCGCGTGCAGCCTGCCGCCCTGGCGCGAGGCCGACTCAAAGAACGACTGCACAATATTCGGCCCCTCCTGCCTGGCCGCCATCACGTGGTCAAAAGGCTGCTTGGCGGGCCTGTAGGGGCGCGTGCGGGCAAAGTCGTCGCCGAGGAACAACTCCTTGATGGCGGCAAACGTGGTCTCGGGCAGCAGCAACTCCGTGATGCGGTCGCCGATGCCGGTCAAACGCTTGTCCTTCGGGTCGGTGGTCAGGCAGTGCGCGTCGGATCCCTGGATGCAGTGCATGCGGCGCGGGTACTCGGGCTTGGAGCCGCTGTAGAACGAAGCCGTGCTCCGACGCTTGCCGCTCTCCAGATCCGTTACTTCCAGCGCGTGCAGGTTCGGATCCTGGGTATAGGCGATCTTGGTCTGCCCGCCGAAGTCAAACCCCTGCATCGCGACGCCGTGGCTGGAATTGGCGTGCGCAGCGATGACCAGCGCCCCAGCCCGCGCCATCTCGCGGTACGCCGTGAGCACGTCGGACGTCGCGCCGACCTCGGTGCTGCCGTCGTCCAATTTGTCGGCGGGGACATTGAGCCGCAGCAGGAGGTGCTCAATCTCCCGCACGGTCGCGTCTTCCGGGAAGATGGCCAGGATGTGAAACCCCAGGGTGGCGGTGAACTCCACGCCCGGCAGCACCAAAATCTTGTTTAGCAGCCGCCGGTATTCGGCCAATTGCTCCTTTTCCGCTGGCTGCAAGCGGTCCAGCCGCTCCAGGAGTTCCAGGCCCTCTATCTCCTGGAGCATGGTGGCGTAGCCCCGTATGGTGTTGTGATCCGTAAAGGCGATGATGTCCAGGCCGCGCTCCTCGGCTCGGCGCAAGATGTCCAGATAACTCACCTTCGGCTCTTGGTAGTCGGCCGAAGCGGGGGTATGGATATGCAGGTCAGCCTTTTTCCATTCCATCTGCCCGCTGACTTTTCGTGTACCTTTCATAAACTCTCTTTCAATCAGAATCTGCAAGCCGCCGTGCGCATGGCGCGCCAGACTTTACGGCTTGCCGAGATTATTGTAACATAAAACGCCTATTTATCAAATAACCGGCCGTCGTGGCCCGCAAGTTGCAACAGGGTTGGCCAGAGCCGCGCCGCAACCGCGGCGAAAGGAGGTTGCGAGAAGACAACATGAGACGACCCCATGTGCTGTTCGCCTGGGCTGCGGCCGCGCTGGCCGCGCTGATCCTCGTCGGCTGCTCGGCCCTTGCCCCGCAAGCCAACACGCCCGCGCCGCCGCCCACAGTGGCACCCTCCGATACAGTGCCGCCCAGCGCCCCTGCGCAGAATCCTGCAGGCGAGCCCACCGCCATTCCCACCCTGGCCGTACCCCCGACCAATCGCGTGCTCAACATCCTGCTCCTCGGCAGCGACCAGCGGGAAGGACAGACCGGCCCCTGGCGCACCGATGTGATCATGTGGGTTACCATCCACCGCGACGAGAAGGCCGTGGGCATCCTCAGCATCCCCCGCGACCTCTGGGTGAGCATCCCCAAGGTGGGCGAAAACCGCGTCAATGTGGCCGACTACTTCGGCGAAGCGTTGAAGTACCCGGGCGGCGGGCCTGCGCTCGTGGCCGACACGCTGAAGAACAACCTGGGGCTGGAAACCGACCGCTACATCCGCCTGAACTTTGAGGCCTTTGAGCGCGTGATTGACGCCATGGGCGGCATCACCGTGAACGTGGACTGCCCCATTGAGGACAAGTTCATAGACGATTCCGCGCCCGGTGGGTTCCGCCTGCTCAAGGTACCGGCGGGGCCACAGGTGATGGACGGCAAGACGGCGCTCATGTTCGCCCGTTCGCGGCACGGCCGCGGCGACATTGACCGCACCCGCCGCCAGCAGCGCGTCCTCATGGGCATACGCAACCGCGCGCTGGATGTGGGCATGATCCCCCGCATCCCCCGCATCTGGGCCGCCCTCAAGGACTCGGTGGACACCAACCTCACGCTCCAGGAGGTGCTGTCGCTGGCCCTCCTCGCCAAGGACATCTCGCCCGAGCAGATTCACAGCCGCGTCATAGACTACACCATGGTCCGAGATTGGACGACGCCGGAGGGCGCGATGGTGCTCCTGCCCGACCGCGCCAAGATCAGGGACGCCATCGCCCATCTGATGGAGAGTCCGCCGCTGATGGAGGCGTCGGCCTTCCCCGGCACCTGCCCCAACTAGGGGAGCGCGGCACTCGCGTTTGGCGACGGT
Source organism: Chloroflexota bacterium (assembly GCA_014360805.1). NCBI lineage: Bacteria > Bacillati > Chloroflexota > Chloroflexota bacterium. Next base: position 36,717 of record JACIWU010000002.1, on the reverse strand, counting down.
CGGCCCTGCTGGTATCATGGAGCCAACGGTGTACCAGAACGCTGGCCGAACAGAACGGGAGCCGCCTATGCCCACGGATAAGCCAGGCACGGTAACGCTGATAGGCTCGGGCGAGATGACCGATGCCATGGGGAAGGTTTACCGCGCCGTCCTTCGCCGCATCCAAGGGGAGGTGCGCGCCGTGTTCCTGGATACGCCGGCGGGCTTCCAACTGAACGCCGACGAACTGTCCGAGCGCGCCGTGGAATACTTCCGCGAGCGGCTGGGCGTTGGCCTCTCCGTCGCCTCGTTCAAGAGCCGGCAGTCGCTGGACGATGAGACGCTGCAATTCAACCTGCACCTCATTCGGCGTGCCGATCTCATCTTCGCGGGGCCAGGAAGCCCCACCTACGCCGTGTCGCAGTGGAAGGATCATCCTCTGTTCTCGGCGTGCGCCCGGCGGCTACACGAGGGCGCCCATCTCATCATGGCGAGCGCCGCCGCCATTGCCATGAGCCGCTACACCCTACCCGTGTACGAAATCTACAAGGTGGGCGCGGAACCCCACTGGGTGGAGGGGCTGGATATCCTGGGGCCGTTGGGCATGACTCTCGCCATCATGCCGCACTGGAACAATGCCGAGGGCGGCACCCACGACACGCGTTTCTGCTTTATGGGCGCGCCCCGCCTGGGGGTCCTGGAACGGCAACTCCCCGACGACGCCACGATCCTGGGGATAGACGAGTACACCGCGTGCATCCTGGATTTGGAGGCGAACACGGGCGCGGTGATGGGCGCGGGCAGTGTTACCATACGGCGACACGGACACGATGAAATACACTCTGCGGGCACGTCGTTCTCGCTGGACGAACTGCGCACACAAGCGGCAACAGTCCCACGGCCCGCGCCCACCGAGCCTGCCGAGGGAATCTCCACGGTCACCCTGGCCGAGGAACTGCGCCGCGCGCGTCTGCAAATGGAAGGCCGCCCCAACGACCTGGCGGCCTGCCTGTTCGCCCTGCATCGGCTTGCAATGGCGCTGGAGTCGGCGGCTGCCGATCGCGCCCAGGCCGACGAGGCGCGTGCCTTCCTGCTCGCTTCGCTCTCGCGCCTCGCGCAGACCACGAGCGGCGAGGACTCGGCCGCGCCGTATGTGCAACTTTGTGTGGCCATACGCGACCAACTTCGCCGCGCGGGCCTCTGGGCACAAGCCGATGCTATCCGCGACGGCCTCGCGGCCCTGGGGATTGTACTGGAAGACATGCCCGGCGGCACGCGCTGGCGCCGCCGAACACCCGAAAGGAGCAAACCCGAATGACCACCATCACCTGCTACGGCGCAGTCGGATGCATCGGCGGCAACAAGATTCTCCTGGAAGATGGCGACGCGCGCCTGTTCTTTGACTTCGGGCTGGACTTCGGGCACGCGGGCCGCTTCTTCAACGAGTACCTGCGCCCGCGCGCGGCCCGCGGCCTGCTAGATCCCCTGGCGCTGGGGCTGTTGCCCCCGCTGGAGGGGCTGTACCGCGACGACCTGGCCTTCGCGGGCCTGTGGGAACGGTTCCGACCGCACCCGCTGTACCGAGACGTGCGGCGCGATGGCCTGCCCGCCGACGCCGTGCTCCTGTCGCATGCCCATCTGGATCACAACGCCGATCTGTCTTATGTCAACCACGCCATCCCCATCTACGCCACGCGGGTTACCGCCTTCATCGCCCGCGCCATGCAGATCACCGGCCAGATGTCCTTTGAGCGCGAACTCATCTACGTGAACCCCCGCGCTCCGGCGGAATCCGGCGAACTAAAATCGGACTCCAAGGCCGCCTACCGGTGCCGCCCCCACTACTTCGTGGACGGCGCGCTCACCGCCGAAGCCCATGACTACTGGGCGCATCTGCCCAAGAGCGACAGGGGCAGGGGCAAGGATTTCGTGCCAGCGTGCGCCGAGCGCGCGTCGGACTCCGTGAACGGCTTGCCCGTGCGCTGGTGGCCGCTGGATCATTCCATCCCAGGCGCGGGCGGATACGCCGTCCGAACGTCGGCAGGGTGGATCGCCTACACAGGCGACCTGCGCTTCCACGGGAAGAACGGCGACCTCAGCCGCCGCTTCGCGGAGGATTTGGCCCAACTGAACCCCGTCGCGCTCCTGTGCGAGGCGACGCGCCCCGATCCAGACCCCGCGCCCATCACCGAGGCCGACATCATCGCCAATGCGACTGCGCTCGTCCGCGCCGCCAGCGGCAGGCTCGTCGTGGCCGATTTCGGGCCGCGCAACGTGGAGCGACTGGAATCGTTCGCGCAGGTGGCCCAGGAGGCAGGCCGCGCGCTCCTCATCCTGCCCAAGGACACCTACCTGCTCCAGGCCATCGCCCTGGCCGACCCCGACCGCTACACCCCGCCCGAACTGTGGCCCATGCTGCAAGTGTACGCCGACCCGAAGGCCGCCCCGCGCCCGTGGGAGCGCACCCTGCGCGACGCATGGCCCAAACCCCTCGTCGGCCCGGCGGAGGTCTCGCGCAACCCAGGCGCGTACATCCTCTGCTTCTCGTTGTGGGATGCCAACGACCTGCTAGACCTGCAGGGGGTGGAAGGCGGCATCTACCTGTATTCCAGCAGCCGCGCCTACGACGACGAGCAAGCCGCCGACCTGGGCCGCCTGCGCAACTGGGTGCGACACATGGGGTTCACGCTGTACGGCGACCCCGATGACGCCAACCGCGTTCCCCTGCACGCATCCGGCCACGCCGCCGGCCCCGAACTGGTGGAGTTCGTCGCCACCGTCAAGCCCGACATTCTCATTCCCATCCACACCGAACACCCCGAATGGTGGGAGAAGCAACTGGCGGGCAGTGGCGTGCGCATCCAGAGGCCCGAAGTGGGCAGGCCCATCGTGCTGGCGTAGCACCGACCAGCCGCAGACTCGGTTCCAAACCCTGTTGGTCGCGGCATGGCACAGGTGCGCCGCACGTCCGGAAGAGCGTCGCACGTTCCACATTCGCGTGGATTCGTGTTGTTCGCGGTTATGGATGGGGGTTGATTCGCCTCGCTCGCAATGACGGATGGGGACAAGCGGCGTCGCCCCTGCCAACCGCCCTACTCCACCCAACCCAGCGTCCGCTCTACCGCCTTCAGCCAGCCCTTGTAGAGGCGGGCGCGGGTCTCGGCATCCATGTGCGGCTCCCAGATCTTGTCCACGCCCCAGTTCTTGCGCAGGTCGTCCAGGCCGCCCCAGAACCCGACAGCCAGCCCTGCCGCGTAGGCCGCGCCCAGCGACGTAGTCTCGGCCACCTTGGGGCGCACGACCGGCACGCCCAGGATATCGGCCTGGAACTGCATCAGCAGTTCGTTTTGCACCATGCCGCCGTCCACCTTGAGCGCCGCCAGTTTCACCCCCGAATCCTTCTCCATGGCATCCAGCACCTCGCGGGTCTGGTAAGCAGTCGCTTCCAGCGCGGCGCGGCACAGGTGCGACTTGTTCACGTAGCGCGTCAGGCCCACGATGACCCCGCGAGCATCGCTGCGCCAATACGGGGCAAACAGCCCAGAGAAAGCAGGGACGATGTACACGCCGCCGCTGTCCTGCACCTGTCGGGCGTAGTCCTCCACATGCTTGGCGAAATCAAAGAAGCGCAGGTTGTCGCGCAGCCACTGCACCAGCGCGCCCGTGATGGCGATGGAGCCTTCCAGGCAATACACGGCGGGTGCGTCGCCCATTTTGTACCCCAGCGTCGTCAGTAGGCCGCTGGCGCTGGGCACCGGTTCCGTGCCGGTGTTGAGGAGCATGAAACAGCCGGTGCCGTAGGTGTTCTTGGCCTCGCCCGGGCTGAAGCACGTCTGGCCCACCAGGGCCGCCTGCTGGTCGCCCAGGTCGCCGCACACCGGCACTGCCGCGCCCAGAGGCCCATCCGTCAGTGTCGTCCCGTACAGCGCGGGGTCGCTGGATGGACGGATGCGGGGCAACATCGCGCGGGGAATGCCCATGACCTCCAGAATCTCGTCGTCCCAATCCAGCGCGCGCAGGTTCATGAGCATGGTGCGGCTGGCGTTGGAGACGTCGGTTACGTGGGCGCCGCCATGGGGCCCGCCCGTCAGGTTCCAGATGATCCACGTGTCCATGTTGCCGAACAGGGCATCGCCGCGCTCGGCGGCGGCGCGGACTCCGGGCACGTTGTCCAGAATCCACCGAATCTTCGGCCCCGAGAAGTAGGTCGCCAGAGGCAGGCCCGTCTTGTCGCGGAAGCGGTCCTGCCCGCCGTCCTTTGCGAGGGCATCGCAGATGTCCTTGGTGCGGGTGCATTGCCACACAATGGCGTTGTAGTAGGGCCTGCCGGTCTTGCGATCCCAGACCACGGTCGTCTCACGCTGGTTGGTTACGCCGATGGCAGCCAGGTCGCGGGGGGCCACGCGCGCCTTGTCCAGCGCGCCCTGGATCACCTGCTGCGTGCGCTCCCAGACTTCCAGCGGGTCGTGCTCCACCCAACCGGCCTGCGGGTAAATCTGTCGGTGCTCCAGTTGGTGCACGCTGATGACCCTGCCCTCGCGGTCAAAGATCATGAAGCGGGTGCTGGTTGTGCCCTGGTCAATCGCAGCGACGTACTTTGCAGCCATAGTCCTCCCTCACTTGCCTAAGACCTTCTTGAGTTCAATTGGGTCGTTTGTCGTAATCGCGTCCACGCCCCACTCGGCCATACGGCGCATTTCCCCCGGGCTGTTCACCGTCCACACACCGATCTTGAGGCCGCGCGCGTGCACGGCGTTCACAAGCAAGTCGGACACGCCTGCCGACGACGGCATGATATAGTCCGCGCCCGTCTGCGCGATGACATCGGCCACAAACTGCTCGTGGGGCTTGGCGGCGTTCAGCGATAGCGTCGTGTTGCTCAGCAACGCGCCGGTCTTGAAGCGCGGGTCAATCTTCTTCACTTCCACGATGGTGGGAAAATCAAACGAGATAATAATCACATCGTCTACCATATCGCGGGCCTTGACTGCGTCAACTACCTTCTGCTCAATGCCGGGATAGCGACCGAAGATCTTCTCCACCTTGATCTCTATCTGCACCTGGGCCTTGCCCTTGACCAAATCCAGCACTTCGCCCAATGTGGGTACGGGTTCGGCGGGCCAGGGAGCGCCCTTGAACTTCGCCGCCGCGTTGAACTTGCGAATGTCCGCGAAGTTCATCTGATAGATGAACCCCTTGCCGTCGGTGGTGCGCGCCAGGTCGGGGTCATGCATCACGACAAGTTCGCCGTCCTTGGACAAGTGCACGTCGCACTCCACCATATCCACGCCGATGTTGAGCGCGTTGGCGAAGGCGCCCAGCGTGTTCTCCGGAGCGAGCGCCGCGCCGCCCCTATGCGCCACGACCAGGATATGGGGCCAGGCGGGGGCCGTGGGCGAGGGAGCCAAAGTTGGGGAAGGCGCTTCCGTCGGAATCGGCGCGGTTGGCATAGCCGTCAGCGCTGCTGTAGGCTGCGCGGCACAGGCAGTCAGCGCCTGGCACAGCACAGCAGCGGCCACGAGCAGGGTGATGAGCGAGGATACTCTGCGAATTGTGGTCATCGGTCGTCCTCCAATGTATAGCCCCAGCGCGGAGCAATGATAGCAGACAATGACAAACTCTACAAGAAGTTTGGACTGCTGAAGCGGCGCTCCAGCAGTCCAAACGGTGTCATCCACAGAACGCTCTGTGGGTGAGAGGCGTTACGGCGCTACGGTGTCGTTGTAGTCCTTGATCGCCTGGGTAACCTTGGCCGCGGCCTTGTCCAGGGCTTCCTTCGCGGTCGCCTGGCCGGAGAAGCATTCCTCCAGCGCGGCTTCCACGGTCTGGCGCGCCTCAGGAAAGACGCCGATCAGGCCACCCGCGGTGTAGCTGTTGATGGGCGCAGCATGCAGTTGGTCAATGGCCACCTGGAACTGCGGGTATTTCTGCCGCCAGGCGATGTCATCTGGGTGGTTGTATCCCTTGGAGTTGATGGGGTAGTACCCGGTGTTGATGTGCCAGAAGGCCTGCGAGTCGGCGCTGACCATGAACTTGATGAACTTCCACGCGGCTTCCTGTTCCTGAGGCGGCCTCAGGTTCAGGATGTACAGGGCGGCGCCGCCGATGATGGTCCCGGATTTCTTGAAATCCTCTTCGCTGGAGCGCGGCAGGAACCCAACGCCCAGTTCAAACTTGCCCTCGGCGGCATCCACACGGTCGCGGAGGCCAGCGGTGGAGTCCAAGGTCATCGCCACCACGCCCGAGTCAAACGCCTTCTTGGTGTCGGCGGTCTTGCGGCCCAGGTTGGCGCAAATGCCCTCGTCAATCATGCTCTTCCACCATTCCAGCAACTTCACCCCTTCCGGGCCGTTGAAAGTCGCCTCGGTGGCGCGAGCGGCGCGGCCATTCTCGTTGTTCACGTAGTAGCCGCCCTGTACGGCGATGAACTGCTCCACAAACCAACCGTACAGTGCAAAGGCGCAGCCATACTGGACAGTGTTGCCCGATGCGTCCTTTTTGGTGAGTTTGCGGGCGGCCTCGGTAACCTCGGCCCAGGTGCGCGGAGCCTTCTCAGGATCCAGGCCGGCCTCCTTGAACATCGTCTTGTTGTAGTACAAGACCGGGTTGGACGTATTGAACGGCATGGGCCACAGCCGGCCATCCACGGTATAATAGTTACGCACGGCCGGCTCAATGTCGCTCACGTCAAAATTCTCGGCGTCAATGAAGTCCTGCACCGGCTTGACGACGTTCAGGTCAATAAGCAAGCGCAGCCCAATATCGTAGATTTGCACGACCGCGGGCACGTCCTTGGACTGCAGACCGGCTTTCAACTTGGTGATAGCATCGTCGTAGGAACCCTGATATGTAGCGGTAACAAAGACCTCGTTCTGGGACTCGTTGAAGCGCTTGACCAGCTCTTGAATGGCGTCGCCTCCCCTGCCGCTCATGGCGTACCAGAAGTCAATCTTCACAGGCTCCTTTGGCGCCGGAGGGGTCGTCGGCTGGGCTGGCGGCGTCGTAGGCTGAGCCGCAGGGGTCGTCGGCTGAGCGGGCGGCTTCGTCGGCTCAGGCGTCGCCTTGGGACCGCACGCCGTCAGCACCATGGTGGCAACAAGCACCACAGCCACAACAGCGAAGAGCGTTCGTTTCATTGTCCTTCTCCTTTTCGTAACGAATAGTTTTGTCATGTCTCCTTGTGGAACTCCAAACCGATACATCCTTCTCCCGTCCGCATCACCTCCTTCCTGTGCACACGTTCACAAGACCATGACGAAGCAACGACGACAGCGCCACGCGGGGTAGCAATGCTCTAGCCTTTCAGGGCACCGGCAGTCAGGCCGCGGATAAGTTGCCGGTTGGCGAGGACAAACAAGACCAGCGTCGGGATCATCACGATCACCACGCCGGCCATCACCACATTCCAGGCCTCGCGCTCAAACTCCTGCAGCATCTTGATGCCAATCTGCACCGTGCGCATGTTGGTGCTGTTGGTGATGAGCAGAGGCCAGAAGTACTGATTGTAGGTCTGAAGGAAACTGTACACCGCCAGCGTGCCCAACGCTGGGCGGGCCAGCGGCGCAGCGATGGTGAGCAGGTAGCGCAGGTTGCTGCACCCGTCTATGATTGCCGCATCGTACAGATCCTTAGGCAGGCTCATGAAGAACTGCCGAATCAGGAACGTGCCGAACGCAGTCGCCATGAACGGCGCGATGAGCCCCAGGTACGTATCGTCCCACCCGATCTTTTGGATGAAAAGGTAGTTCGGAATGATCGTCGCTTCCCACGGGATCATCATGGTGGAAAGGAACACCATGAACATGAACTGCTTGCCCTTGAACGGCAGGAACGCGAACGCGAACGCCGCCAAACTCGCCAGAACCAGTTGCGAGATCATCACGCCGCCTGACTGGATAAAACTGTTGAGAACAAATCGCAGCAGCGGCGCCATTCGGAGCGCTTCTTTGTAGTTCTGCCACTGGAAATCCAGCGGCACCAGTTTCGGCGGATAGGTGTCCAAGTTTTTCGCGCTAAGCAGCGACGTAACGAACCCCGTGTACAGCGGGAACAGGATGGCGATGGCCGCGATGGTGAGCAGCAGGTACAGGGCGACCTTCCCGAGAACCTGCGCAAACTTGTGCTTGCTCATGCGTAGTGCACCCTCTTCTCAATGACGCCGAATTGGATGATGGTCAGAATCAGGATGATCACAAACAACACCAGCGCCTGCGCCGAAGCGTAGCCGTACTGACCGTTGAAGTAGAAACTGCGGTAGATTTCGTGCACCACCACCTGTGTGGAATCCACCGGCCCACCGGCGGTGAGCACGTTGACCTCGGTGAACGTCTGGAACGCATTGAGCGTGGTCACGACGAGGAGAAAGAACAGGCTCGGCGAGATAAGCGGCAGCGTGATATGGCGCCAACTGTGCCAGAAGCCCGCACCGTCAATCTTCGCGGCCTCGTACAGTTCTTCGGAGATACCCTGCATGCCCGCCAACAGCACGACGGTGGCGAAGCCTGTCTGCAGCCAGATGCGCGGGATCGCCACCGAAATCAGCGCCCAGCGCGTGTCCGTCAGCCATGGGATCTTGCCCACGCCGATGATTTGCATGACGTAGTTGAAGGTGCCGATGACCGGGTGGTACAGGAACATGAAGATAAGGGCTGCCGTCGCGCCCGACACCGAGATGGTGATGGCGAAGGCAACGCGGTAGAACGAGATGCCCCTCAGTCGCAGGTTTCCAAGCGTCGCCAGCGCCAGGGACAGTAGCAGCACTCCCGGCACGGTATAGGCCACAAACTTCAGGGTTACCAGCAGGCTATTGGCGTACACCGGCGACTCCACCAACCGCTGGAACCACTTCAGCCCGACGAACTTGGTCATCTGGCCGATGGGATTGGTGGCATACATGCTGAGAATAACCGTGCGCACCAACGGCGCGAAAACGAAGATCACGAACAGGGCGAGCGAGGGCGCTAGATAAGGGAACGCGGTAATCCACTGCTTGATTTCGCGGCGTCGCTGCTTCGCTCGCGCTTGCGCGATACTAGAACGTGTCCGCGTGAGCACTGCCATGTGCCGCTCCTGTGCAAGGATTTGCAACTGCTGTTAAAGCGGAAAGCAAAGGGCGAGGACGCAGCCCCTCACAAAGACCCTGGGTGGGCACCGGACAACCTGCCACTAGAGTATCTTTGCACACGTAAGTATATCAGAAGCGGTCTGTATTGTCAAATCCATTGCGAAAAACTACCCTTCTGCAATGTTCGCTTCCGCGCCCCACTTGCCGCGCAACGGCGCACCCGGTATAATTCTTCGCGACGCGATTCCATCCGGGAGGCCGCGAGGTGAGGACGACCGCAAGCGTATGGAAGTTGGCCATTGCGATGATGACGATCGTGCTGTGGGCTTCCGTCCCGGGCGCGTGGAGTCGGACGCACGCGCTCAACCAGACGGTGCCCACGCGCACGCCCTCACGCGCGCCCACCAGCACGCCCACGCCCATCCCGCCGTCGCCCACGTTCACCGCCACGCCGCAGCCGCCATCGCCGACGCCCCTCCCGCCATCGCCGACGACGCGCCCGCCCGACACGCCCGCGCCGCCCCCGCCCACCGACACTCCCGCGCCAACGGACACGCCCGCGCCGTCGGCCACGTTCACCCGCACGCGCACGCCAACGCCCGCCCCCACCTTCACGCCGACCGACACGCCGACGGGCACTCCTACCGCGCCGCCCACGCCCACGCCGGAGCCGCCGACGCCCACCGACACGCCAACGCCGACACCCGTACCGCCAACCGCCGCGCCCACAGCCACGCCGACGCCCGCGCCTGGGGCTGCGTCTGGCGTCGTCATCCTTGGGGCCGGAGCGGTGGCGTTGGCTCTCATCGCCGCCGGCCTGGCCTTCTTGGCCCGCCGCAGGACAGCCCGATGAGCGCAGAGTCGGTGCAAGCCCGTGCGCTGCGCCTGTTCCGCGCCGCCTGGCTCACCACTGGCGAGCCTCTGGCGGCGCACACATCGTTCCGCATCGGCGGGCCGGCCCTGCTGTTCGCCACACCGCCCGAGGCCGAGGCCCTCCGCCAACTGTTGGCCTTCTGCGCCGATGAGCGCCTCCCCTGGCTCGTCCTCGGCAGGGGCACGAACCTCCTTGTCGGCGACGCGGGCTACAACGGCCTCGTCATCCACATGGGGAAAGCATGGTCCTGGCTACGCATATCGGGCCAGACGGTAGAAGCGGGTGCGGGCTATCCCCTGCCGGCCCTGGCGCGCAAGGCGGCCGAGGCGGGTCTGGCAGGACTGGAGTTCGCCGCCGGCATCCCCGGCTCCACAGGCGGAGCCGTCGCCATGAACGCCGGCGCGTTCGGCGCAAGCATCGCAGCGGTCGTGCGCGATGTGGATTGCGTCTTGCCGTCGGGCGAAGCCTGCTCGCTGACCAACACCGAGATGAACTTCGCGTACCGCCACTCGCGCGCCCTGGCCGAAGGTATAATCGTCGTCGGCGTGCGTCTGGCCCTTACCCCAGGCCGGCCCGAGGACATCGCCCGCCGCATGGCCGACTTCCAGGCGCAACGCAAGGCGCGCCAGCCGCTGACCTCGTGGAGCGCGGGCAGCGTCTTCCGCAACCCACCGGGCGACGCCGCCGGCCGCCTGATAGAAGCAGCCGGCTGCAAGGGGATGAGGCGGGGCGGCGCGCTGGTCTCGCCCAAGCATGCCAACTTCATCGTCAACACCGGCGGGGCCACCGCGGCCGATGTGGCTACCCTCATGGCCGAAATCCAGCGGCGCGTGTGGGAGGCTTTCGGCGTGTGGTTGGAGCCGGAGATCAAACTCGTGGGCGAGTTTGACGCGCCCACGCCCGGCGCCCGGCTCGCCTGAGCGCATCGCCCAAATCGCGGGCCGCCTCTTCGTCCAACACCCACACAGCCCGCGCCGCCGCCACCCGCGTCGCAGGCAGGGTTGCCTCCTGCGTCTCCAGAACGCGCGCCGCCGCCCTGGCTTTGCCCGCGCCCGTAACGACGAAAACCACGCGCCGCCCCGCCGCAATCAGCGGGAGCGTGAACGTGATGCGCGCGTGCATCCCCTCGGATGGCGCGGCCACGGCGACAACTAGGCGCGTCCGCTCGTCCAGCGCCGCGCTTCCGGAGAACAGCGACGCCGTATGCCCATCCTCTCCCAACCCCAGCAAGATCACATCCAGCCGCGGCAAGTCTTCGCCCGCCACACGCCGCAGCACGGCCTCATACCGGCGGGCTTCGGCGGCGGGGTCTTCCTCGCCACGGATGCGATGCACCTGTTCCGGCGGGATGGGGACGCGCGACAGGAGCGCGGCATTCGCGGCCCCAAAGTTGCTATCCGGATGGCCCGGCGGCACGCACCGCTCATCGCTCCAGAACAGGTGCGTGCGCTCCCAGGGCATGCCCGAGGCCAAAGCCAGCCGCGCATAGGCCGCCAGCGGCGACCGTCCCCCCGACAGCGCCAGGAGAAACCGCCCCCGACGGCTCACCGCGCCCTGCGCCGCACGGACGATCATCGCGGCCACGCACTCGCCCACGTCCTGGGCCGTGGGTGCGACAACCAGCCTAGGACTCATGACCGCCACCCGCGCAATAGGTCATCCACGCCCGGCCGTCGGCAGCCAGCAAGCGCGAAGCCCCCTCCGGCCCCCAGGACCCGGCCGCGTAGCCCTCAAGCGGCGCCCCACCCTGCTCCCAGCCCTGCACGATGGGGTCAATCCACGCCCACGCGCGGTCTATCTCGTCGCAGTGAGCGAACAGCGAAGGATCGCCCTGAATCGCGTCCAGCAGGAGACGCTCGTAGGCTTCGGCCAACCGGCCCGGGCCGAACTCGCGCGCGTAATGAAACACCATGTTCACCGAACGCGTGGCCATTCCGAACCCGGGCGACTTGATCTCAAACACCAGGTGCACGCCCTCATCGGGCTGCAGGCAGAAGGCCAGCCGATTGGCGGGCACCGATTCGCCATCCCCCCGCCGAAACACCAGGTGAGGGGCGCGCTTGAATTGCAGGACAATCTCGGTGGTCTTCGTCTTCAGGCGCTTGCCCGAACGGAGATAGAAAGGCACGCCCTCCCAGCGCCAGTTGTCCACATGGGCCGTGACCGCGCCAAAGGTTGCGGTCTGGGAGTCAGGGGCCACGCCCTCCTCGGCGCGGTATCCCTCGTACTGGCCCCGCACGGTGAAAGCGCCAACCTGTTGGGGCAGGATAGGGCGCAGCGTCTCCAGGACCTTGACCTTCTCCTGGCGGAACATCTTGGCGTCAAACGATGCCGGCGGCTCCATGGCAATCAGCGTCAGCAGTTGCAGCACGTGATTCTGAAACATGTCGCGGAGCACGCCCGCGCCGTCGTAGTACCCGCCCCGATGCCCCACTCCCACCGACTCGGCCACCGTAATCTGAACGTGGTCCACAAAGTTGCGGTTCCAGAGCGGCTCAAAGATGGCATTGGCGAAACGGAACACCAGCAGATTCTGCACCGTCTCCTTGCCGAGATAGTGGTCAATGCGGTAGATTTCTTCTTCGGGGAAGGCCGAATGGAGCGCAACGTTCAAGTCATGGGCGCTTCGGGCGTCTCGGCCAAAGGGCTTCTCTATGACAATCCGCGCCCAGCCATGCTCGGACCGCGACAGGCCCGAATCGCGCAGTCGCTCCACGATGGGAACGTACAGGTCGGGCGGCGTGGCCAGGTGAAACAGATAGCGCCCGTGCCCGACACCCACGCCGCGTTGCGCGTCCAACGCGGCCAGGAAGGAACGCAACGCCGCATAGGATTCCCCCGACCCGTAGTCCAGTTGGAAGTAGCGAAGATGGGCCGCCAGGCGCTCCCACGATTCGCACCGCACGGGCGTAAGCCGAGCGTAGGCGGCGACGCCGTCCCACAACCGCGCGCGGAACTCGGCATCGCTCATCGGCGTGCGCGCGACGCCCACCACCGTAATCTCCCGCCCAGGTGTCAGGTAGCCCGCGCAGCACAGGCTGTGCAACGCGGGCACCAATTTGCGCCGCGTCAAGTCGCCCGATGCCCCAAAGATGACCACGGTAAAGGGCGGCACGGGCCGCCTGGTTTCGCCCGCCTTCGGTTCCATCGCCATTGTCGCCCTCCCACCCAAACACGTCTGGCCCATTATACCCTGCTCGGCGGCGATTGTGAAGCCACGGTTGCGTGGCAAAACGTGCGCCATCGCGACTCGGTTCCAAAGCCTGTTGGTCGTGCCGTGGGCATAGGCGCGGCGCACTTCCGAAAGCGCGTCGCGCCTTGGTCGCCAACACAAGACGGAGCCGAATCGCCGCCACGGCGCGGTTGACGCGCCACGCCCCCGCGTGCTACAATATCCCCGATTCCCGCAACCTGCGACAACGGCATAACCCAGAAGGGAGGGGTTGCCATGGATATTCCCAACCTGCGATGGTGGGGGTGGGGTACGCTGGACCAGACCTACTCCCTGGACAATCGCCCCCGACTTTGGCCCACTCTGCGCCAATGGCTCGCCTTGCCCGATGACATCACCCACTCCCCGCCTGTGCTCCTGGACGACATGGACCTGCGCCCCCCGCGCCTGAGCGATGCAGACATCGGCGCGCTGCGCGGAATCGTCGGCGACGAGGCGGTGCTCGTGGACCGTCGGGCGCGCGTGGAGCACGCCTTCGGCAAGTCGTACCGCGACCTGATCCGCGTGCGCACGGGCATCGTCCCCAATCCTCCGGACGCGGTCGTCTACCCCGCGGACGAGGCCCAGATTGCCGCGCTTTTGACCTGGGCCGCCGACCGCGACATCGCCGTCGTGCCCTTCGGCGGCGGCAGCAGCGTGCTGGGCGGCGTGGAGCCGGAACCCGGCCCGCGCCCCGCCATCTCGCTGGACCTGGCGCGCATGGATCGCCTCCTGGCGCTGGACCGCGTCTCCCGCACCGCCCGAATCCAGGCCGGCGCCACGGGCCCGGAGGTGGAAGCCCAACTCAACGCGCAGGGCTTCACCCTGGGCCACTTCCCGCAATCCTTTGAGTTCTCCACGCTGGGCGGCTGGATCGCTACCCGCGCCGCGGGTCAGGCTTCCACGGGGTACGGCAAGATTGAAGACATGACGCAGGCCGTGCAGATGGTCAGCCCGGCGGGCGTCCTGGACACTCGCGACGCGCCGGCCACTGCCACCGGCCCCAGCCTCCTGCACCTGCTCATCGGCTCCGAGGGCGTGTTCGGCGTCATCACCGAAGCCACGGTGCGGATTCACCCCCGGCCCCAGGTGCAAGACTACCGCGGGTTCCTGTTCCGCTCGCTGGAAGATGGCCTTGCAACCCTGCGCGACCTGCTCCAGGGCGGGCCCAAGCCCACCGTCGCGCGCCTGTCGGACGCCAGCGAGACGGCGGGGTTCGCCATGCTGGCCCACACGCACAGTGGGCTGAAGGCCCTGGGCGACGCGGCAGCCGAAGCCTACCTGCGGATGAAGGGGCACAGCCTCACCGGCGGATCCTGCGTCCTCATCCTGGGCTACGACGGCGACGTGAAGGCCACGCAGCAGGCGTGGAAACGGGCCGCGCCGGTGTGCAAAGCCCACGGCGGCCTCGCGGTTGGCCGCTCCGTCGGCGAATCGTGGAAGCGCGAACGCTTCGCCCAGCCCTACCTGCGCGACATCCTCCTAGGCGCGGGAATCTTCGTAGATACCCTGGAGACCGCCACCTCCTGGGCCAACCTCCTGCGGCTGTACGAAGCCATGACCCAGGCCCTGCGCGCCGCCATCCGCGACGCCGACGGCGGCCCTGGCTACGTGATGACGCACGTCTCGCACGTATACGAGTGGGGCGCGTCGCTGTACGCCACGTTCCTGGGCAGGCAAGCACCCGGTCAGGAGGAGCAGCAGTGGTGGGCCATCAAGCGGGCCGCCACCGAGGCCATCCTGGGCGCGGGCGGCACGCTGAGCCATCATCACGGCATCGGCCGCGACCATGCCTCATGGTTCCAGCGCGAAGTGGGGCCTCTGGGAGTGGAGGCGTTCCGGGCCGTCAAGCGCACCCTGGACCCCGCAGGCATCCTGAACCCGGGCATCCTGTTCGCAGACGGGAGGTAACCCATGCCCGACCTGTCGTTCTCCCTGACCTGCCCGCGCCCCTTCTCGGCCGCGACCCGCCGCGAGAACCTGGACGCCCTGGCGTCGGACACGTTTGACATCCTGGTCATCGGCGGGGGCATTACAGGCGTGGCCGTGGCCCGCGATGCGGCCCTTCGCGGGTACCGCACGGCGCTGGTGGAAAAGCGCGATTTCGGCTTTGGCACCAGCAGCCGCTCGTCGCGGATGATCCACGGCGGGCTTCGCTATCTGGAGAACTACGAATTCGGGCTGGTGCTGGAATGCTGCAACGAACGGCGGCGCCTGCGCAAGATCGCGCCCAGGCTGGTCAGGCCGCTCCCCTTCCTGTACCCCGTGTACAGCGACCAGAAGACCGGCCCGATCAAATTGCGCCTGGGCCTCACCCTCTACGACGCGCTGGGGCTATTCCAGAACGTCCAGCGCCACCGCTGGTTGGGCGCCGATGAAGCGCGCGCCCGCGAGCCGCTGCTGACCAGGCCGGGGCTTCTGGGCGCGGCGCGGTTCTACGACGCCCGCACCGACGATGCCCGCCTGACGATGCTCATCGCCAAGGCCGCCCATGCCGAAGGCGCGGTCGTCGCCAACTACGCCGAAGTCGTCGCGCTGCGCCTGGCCGGCGGCAAGGTACAGGGCGCGTGGGTGCGCGACCGCATCACGGGTCGCGACAT
Source organism: Chloroflexota bacterium (assembly GCA_014360805.1). NCBI lineage: Bacteria > Bacillati > Chloroflexota > Chloroflexota bacterium. The sequence continues at coordinate 20,989 of JACIWU010000002.1, read as the reverse complement.
TGAAGTCCGCGCCCGCGTCGTCGTCAACGCCACGGGCGTCTGGGTGGATTCCATCCGCCAGCAGGATCCGAACTACAAGGGCATCACCATACGCCCCACGAAGGGCATCCACCTGGTCTTCCGGCGCGAGCGCCTCTCCAGCCACCATGCCATCGCCTTTGACTCGCCTCGCGACGGCCGCCACGCCTTCCTCATCCCCTGGGGCCAACACACCATCGCCGGCACCACCGACACCGACTACACGGGCGACCTGGACGCCCCCGCCGCGACCCGCGAGGATGTCGCCTATCTGCTGGAGGCCCTGGCGCACAACTTCCCCAGCGCGCGGGTGAGCGAAGCCGACATTGTGAGCACCTTCGCTGGCCTCCGCCCCCTCATCTACGCCGAGGGCGGCACCTACACCCTGTCGCGCGAGCACCAAATCTACCGCAGCCCGTCGGGCCTCATCACCGTTGCCGGCGGCAAACTCACCACCCACCGCCTCATGGCCGAGCAGATTGTGGACTTGGCGGCGCGGGTGCTGGCGCAAGAACACGGCGTTGAGGCCGCGCGTCCCTGCGCCACCCGCAAGTCCCTGCCGGGATGCGAGATTGTGGGGAACGCCGCGGCCTGGATGGGGGACGCCGACGCGCACGCCCATCTCGTGGACACGTACGGGGCCGACGCGGCCTGGATCGCCGCCTATGTGGAGGAAAACCCCGCGCTCGGCGAGCGCATCGTGCCGGAACTGCCCTACCTGATGGCCGAGCCGTTGTATGCCGTGCAGCACGAGATGGCCATGAGTCTGTGCGACGTGCTCATCCGCCGCACTCACGTCATCTACGAGACGCCGGGCGGCGGCCTCAACCGGGCCAGGGCCGTGGCCGAACTGCTGGCGCCGCGCCTGGGCTGGGCGGCGGTGGATGTGGAGCGCGAACTGGGCGAATATGAGCGGCAGGTCGCGCTGACGCAGGCGTGGCGATAGCGCCCCCACGTCGCTAGCGGGGCGGCTCCTCGGCAACCAGGCGCCGGTACAGGTCTATCGTCTCCGGCATCGGGGGCGCGTCCAATTCGCTGCGAAGCGTGCTCTCGCACTCCTCAAAAGTGCGGATGACCATGGCGCGGTTGCCCTGGGCGCCGTAGCATTGCATCAACACGCGATACGCCTCCTCCCAGCAGTTATCCACGGCCAGCGCCCGCCGGCACCAGGACACCGCCTCGTCGCAGTCGCCGGAGTCGGCCAGGAGTCCGGCCAGGCGGGCGGCCCCCCGCACAAAAGCCTGGCGTAGGCGATCCCGCTCCCTTAGCGTCCACTCCTCGTACAGAAAGTCGCTCAGATAGTCCCCTCGGTACAGGCTCAACCCTTCCCGCAGCAGGCGAATCGTTCTGCGCGGTTCGGTTTCCTGTTCGGCATGGGCCAGGTACTGCTCAAACTCGTCCACGTCGGTGAGCACAGCGGCGGCCGGGTTGAGTCCGTAGGCCGATTCCTTACGCAGCACGAAGAACCCCGCCGAGCGCGCCGGGCGCTGCGGTTCCAACGCGCGGTTCAGCGCGTTCAGCGCAACCTTGAAGCCAACCTCGGCGGACGACGGGTCAGAACGCGGCCACAGGTACTCCAGGATTTGGTCGCGCTGCAGGAACTTGCCCCGATGGGCCAGCAGGAGCGCAAACAGTTGCCGCGCCTTTTCGCGCTGCCACTCGCGCGGCGCGATCTCCTCCTGCGCTCGCCAAATACGCAGCGGCCCCAGCATCCTGACCGTGAGCGAATAGCCTGGGTGCGACTCAAACTCGGCCACGCCCAGGCTCTCCAGAAGCCGAGACACGTAGGCCGGGTGAATGCGCCGCCGCCGCGCCTCCATCAGCAGGGGGATACACCGCTGCGCGTCGGCTGGCCCCAGAAAACTGGGCCGCGTGAGCAGATGCGCGCAGTCGTTTTCCTGCACCAGGCGCAGGAGCGCGTCGGTGTGCAAGGCGAACGCCGCAGGGTCGCCACTCTGCAGATAGGCCAGGCTCAACCACAGGCGGCAGGCAGTGCGCGCGAAGGCGTCGGAGCAACGGAGAAACGCCGTCTCGGCCCGCGCAAGTTCGTCTATGCCCTGCTGGATCCGGCCCGCATGGATGTACACCGCCCCCAGCGTCAGCCGCACCAACGCCGCGATCCACTCGTCGCCGGCGGCCAGGGCGATGTCTATCCCTTCCCGCGCGCACGATTCTGCTTGCCCCACGTCGCCGAAGAACCCGTAGAGCCGCGTCAGACCCCACAGCGGCTCCACGGTCGCGCGGGAGACCTGCAACGACTTGGCCAGGGCGATGGCCTTCCGGTAGCAGGTTTCGGCCTCATCCGGGCGCGGCTTGCCGATTTGCAGCGCATGCCCGAGCCGCATGTACCCCACCGCCTCCACGAACGGCGATTGTAACGCGCGGCCTACCTCAATGCCATCCTCGGCGCAGCGCAGCGTGGCTTCCGGCTCCCCACGGAACGCGTAGATGAGCGAGAGCAGGAGCAGCGTCTCGCGGTGGGCGCGGGCCGGGCGATGGGGCGGCAGCGCCCGCTCCTCGGCGGCGCGCTCCTCCAGCAGGGCCTGGGCCTGGGCGATGCGCCCCGTGCGCAGGAGGACGCGCACATCCAAGTCGGCGGCGCTGGGGCCATCCGACGCCAGGAGTTCGCGCGCCTGCTGTCGCAGCGCCTTGGCTTCATCCAGTCGCCCCAGGTTCGTGCGATTCTCGGCCAGCGCCTCCAACAGGGCCGCGCGCTCGCGCCGATCCTTCTCGTCGGTCAGGCGAAGCGCCTCTTCCAGAAGAGCCTCCGCGCGAAGCGGGCGCACCGTGTCCAGGTACACCGCCCCCTGCGCCCGCAGCGCGCGGCTCAAGCCTGCATTGTCGCCCGTGGCGCGGAAGCGGGCTTCGGCGAGGCTGTACCACTCCAGGGCCTCCTCAAATCGGCTACCCAGGCGGTAGGTATCCCCAAGCCACACCATCAGCAGAGGCGCATCCTCCAGCACGGCATAGGGCAGTGCGGATATCCAGTTCCGCAGCGTGTCCAATCGGCCCGTGCGAATCATCCCCTCGGCGAGCGTGGCAATCTGTTCGGCTGCCTCCACAAAATCGTTGGCGGCCAGATAGTGGACCACCGCTTCTGCGGTCGCGCCTTTCTCCATGTAGAACCGCGCCGCCTGCCGATGTAGGGCGCTCCTGGACAGGCCATGCCCCGCAAGTTGCTCCTGCAGGAAATCCTGAAACAGGTGCTGATAGCGATACTCGTGGGGGCCTGTCTGATACACGAACAGCCCGTCGTCGCACAGGCCGCGCAGGATCGTCTCCGAGCCGCTCCACCCCAGCATCGCATCGCATCCTTCGGGCGTCAGCGAGCGAAGAACGCTGGTTACCAGCAGGAAGTGCTGGCGTTCAGGAGAGGCGCGGTGGAGGACCTCCTTGCCGAGGTAGTCAAAGAGCGGGTCCAACGCTTCGGGCAAAGCCGCCCACACCTCCCCCAGCGAATTCACCGACCCCGACTCCAGAGCCTTCCAGATCATCTGGAGGGCGATCACCCAGCCCTCGGTCTCGCGCGCCAGGCGCTCCACGTCGGCGGGGGCCAGTTGCACCCTGTACTGCGTGTGGAAGAGCGCGTCTATTTCATCCACCGTGAAGGCCAAGTCCTCTGCGCCAACCTCCAGCAGGTGGCCTTTGACTTTCCATCGGTTCAGGGGCAGCAGGGCGGGACGCTGGCGCGCGCTGATGATAAGGTGGACATTGGGGGGCAGGTAATCGGCCAGGCGGGTAACGATGTACGCGATGTCAGGCGTATCGCCGACCAGGTGGAAGTCGTCAATCACCAGGGCGCTCTCGGTGCGCAGGTCGTCGGCGATCTCGTTGATGAGCATGTCGGCGGCCCGCCGCCACGAGGCTGGCCCCCCTGCAGGGCCTTGCCGCAGGAACGCCAGGGTGCTATCGGCGACTTCGGGGAGTTGCAGGCGCAGGGCCGACACGACGTGCAGGAGAAACACGACGGGGTCGGCGTCGGTCTCCGCCGCGCTGTACCAGAACAGCGGCACCTTGCCGCCCGCCAGCGCCTGGGCCAGCGCCGTGGACTTGCCATAGCCCGTGGCCGCCTGCACCAGCGTAACCCGATGCTGCAAGCACCGCAGGATGCGCTCCGACAGGCGCGGCCTGTACAGATTCGGCTGCAGGGGCTTGGGAGGAATCAGTTTCGTCTGCAGGATGAGCGTGTCCGCCAACATGCTTCTATTATAACCTCTGCTGCCGCAGGCGCAAGGTCGCCCCGCGCGGGGCCTGCTCTCTTCGCGCAGGTTCGCGTGGATCCAACGTGCGACGCACCTCGGAGGTGCGTCCCACGTCCCCTACTCGCGTGGATTCGTGTTATTCGCGGTTGCACAGTTCGTAGGGCGGCTTTCCATAGCCGCCGTGGGCACGGGGGCAGGTATGGAAACCTGCTACGCTCCATCCGTTTCGTGCTGCCGCTCATCGGTCTAACCAATCTCCGCCCAAATATATCCACCACCCCGCACGGGGCGACGCGCTTTGCCGTCCGCCGCCCCCTGTGCTACACTGGGGACTATCCGCGAGGGTTCACCCCCGGACAAGACTCGTCGCAGCCTTGGAGGTGGCTATGAGAGATCACACGAAACTGCTGGCGGAACTTTCGGAAGAGTACCGGCGACACTCGCCGAAATCGGCGGCGCTCCACGAGCGGGCCAAAGCCTGCATCGTGGACGGCATGAGCCACGCGCGCCGTTCGGTAACGCCCTTCCCGCCCCGCCCGGTCCGAGCGAAGGGCGCCTGGGTGGTGGATGAGGACGGCCATCGGATTCTGGACTTCTGGCAGGGGCACTACGCCAACATCCTGGGCCACAATGCCGACGTCATCGTATCGGCGGTGGCCCGCGCGCTGGAAGACGGCCAGGGCCTCCAGACCGGATTTGAAGACCGCGCCCACGTGGAAGCCGCGGAGATTCTGTGTCGGCAGACGGGCGCCGAGCGCGTCCGATTCACCACCAGCGGCGCGCTGGCCACCATGTACAGCATCCTCCTGGCCCGCGCCTACACGGGCCGCGACCTGGTGCTGAAGGTGGGCGGGGGCTGGCACGGCGCCCAGCCCTGGGGCCTCAAGGGCGTGAGTTTCCGCGATGCCACTCGCTTCGCCCACATGGAAACGGAGGGCTTCCCCGGCATCATTGACGAGAGTACCCTCGTCTCCCGCTTCAACGACCCCCAACACCTACGAGACATGTTCGCCCAATACGGCGACCGCATCGCCTGCTTCATCGTGGAGCCATTCATCGGGGCGGGTGGGTTTATCCCCGCCACGCCCGAGTACCTGCGCGAGGCGCGCGCCCTCACCGAGCGCTATGGCAGCGTCCTCATCTTTGACGAAGTCATCGCGGGGTTCCGCTTCCGCGCCGGCGACTTGGGCGCGCTCTACGGCGTGCGGCCAGACCTGGCGGCCTTCGGCAAGATCGTCGGCGGGGGGATGCCCGTGGCGGCGGTGGCCGGCCGCGCCGACATCCTGGCCCTGGCCGGCTCCGGCGGCGGCAACCGCGTGCGTTTCACCGGCGGCACGTACTCGGCGCATCCGTCCTCCATGGTCGCGGCCAAAACCGTCATGGAGCACCTGGCGGCCAACGAAGCGACAATCTACCCGCGCCTGGCCGAACTCGGGGCGAAGACGCGCCAAATCATGGAGGCGGCATTCGCCGAAGAGGGGATTCTGGCCCGCTGCACCGGCGACCCGCGCGGCGCCTTCTCGGGCAGTTCCCTCGCCATGCTCCATTTCCCCTACGACAACGCGGTGGAATTCAACAGCCCCGAGGACGTGTACGACCCCAGCAAGTGCGACGTGGCGCTGCGCGACCGTGTGCTCCAGACCGCCCTGCTGCTGGAGGATGTCCACGTCGTGCACGGACTGGGCGCCCTGAGCACGGCCCACACCGAAGCCGACCTGGAATTCCTGCGCGAGGCCTGCCGCCGCGTGGCCCGGCGCATCAAGCCGCACCTGTAGCGGCCCGGCGGGCGCGGGGGATGAGCGCGCGCATCCCCATCTCCCGCTCGCCTGTTGGCGCCCGCCGTGGCGACGGTTGAAGTCCCGGAGCAATCCCTGTTCTACATTCGCGTAGATTCGCGCCATTCGCGGTTACCACCCTCGCGCAGGCTTTTTGCCAAATCGGGCCTTCTGTGCTAGACTTGTCGCGATGCCCCCGTAGCTCAGGTGGATAGAGCACCGGCCTCCGGAGCCGGGTGCGAGCGTTCGAGTCGCTCCGGGGGTACCTGTCGGACGTAGAAGAGCACAGAGTTGCGGCGCACCAACTCTGTGCTCGTTTTGTTTTGCGGACAGCGCGAGCCGCAAGTGAACGCAAATGTCCCCGCCGCCTACCGCTTCCACGGCGGCGTCTCGGGCAGCAGCGCCTCAAACTCCCGAATCAGCGCGGCCTCGTAGTCGCCGGCGAATTCGCCGCGCAGGAAACGCGGGAAACCCTCCTTGTAGAACCGCTCCCACGACTCATCCTCGCGCCCCGGGTTGATGGGGAAGAACAGCGCGTTGTTGGCGCGGGCGGCCTTCAAGTCCCCGGGCGCGTCGCCGATCATCAGCACATGTCCCGCGGGATACTTGCCGCCAGCCGCATACCGCAGGTGGTCGGCCTTCGTGCCCATCTCCTGCCCCGCGATGGCCCGCACGTAGCCGTCTATCCCATGCTCTTGCCACTCGCGCACCAGCGCCTCGGTGGGCGTCTGCGACACAACGACCATATCCGCGTGCTGCGCCATCATCTCCAGGCTCTCGCGCACGTAGGGGAAAGGCGGCACGCCGAAGACGATCTCCTCAATCGTGCGGTTCACCGCCTGGCTCCATTCCAGCGCCTGGGTCAACTCGGGATCGTGGGTCTCGGCCACCAACTCCTTGAGCGAATCGTTGCTCAGCGGGCGCCCCGACGCGATGAACTTGCGAATCTGCGGCGCTTCGGGGATGACAGCGTGGCGTCGCTGCACCTCGGGCCTCTCGCGCAGCAGGTCAAACACCATGACGAGCGCCGGCCAGCGGTTGATGCCCCGCCACTTGGAGTACAGGTTCACGAACTCCGCCGCCTCCCGCGCGTACTTGGACACCGGTTGCAGCCGCCAGTAGCGGATGATGTTGGGGATAAAGCACTCCTTGTGCTTGATCTCCATCGTGTCAAACACGCAGCCATCGGAGTCTATCCCGACGAAGAACTCGCGGGCGGGCTTCAGTTCCACAAGGGGTTTTGCGGCCTCGGGTACGATTGCCATGACTTCGCCTCCGACAGTGAGATTCGTGAACGTTACACGCCGCTGCACGCCGCGAATCCGCCGTCCACGGGGATGACCGCGCCATGGACGAAACGGGCCGCCGGCGACACCAGCCACAACACCGCGCCGATGAGGTCAAACTCCGGGTCGCCCATGCACCCCATGGGCGTGTGCGCCAGAATCGTCTTGCCGCGCTCGGTCCACTGCCCCGTCTGCTCGTCCACCAGCAGGTAGCGGTTCTGATGGGTGAGGAAAAAGCCGGGGGCCAGCGCGTTGACGCGGATTTGGGTGCAGTAGTTCTGCGACATGTGGGTCGCCAGCCACTGGGTGAAGTTGACCACGGCCGCCTTCGCCGCCGAATACGCCACCACGTTCGTGAGCGGGCGGATCGCCGCCATGGACGCAATGTTCAAGATCACGCCCGACTCCTGGCGAGCCATCTGCCGGCCGATGACCTGGCACGGGATGACCGTGCCCATGAGGTTCAGGTCAAACACCCAGCGGAAGGCGGCTTCGGGCAGGTCAAAGAACGACAGGTCCTTGGACGTAGTGGCCTCCCGCTTGTTGCCGCCCGCGCCGTTGATGAGGATGTCCACGCGCCCAAACCGCGCCAGTGTCGCCTCCAGCGCCTGCTCTACGCTCCCGCGGTCCAGCACGTCCACCTTCACGGCGATGGCCTCGGCCCCCAGCGCGGCGCACCGCTGCGCCACCGCCCTCGCCGCCTCCTCGGCCACATCCGCGATCACCAGGTTAGCGCCTGCCCTGGCCAGCGCCTGGGCCACGCTGCTGAACAGCACGCCCCCGGCCCCTGTGATGAAAGCCGTCTTCCCCTGGAGGCCGAACAAAGAAATGAGATATTCCGTGTCCATAGGCTCCTCCTCTCGCTACAAGAATCACCGAGATATGCGATCCGCAGCGATTGTTGCACACGTTCTCATTTCTGTCAAATGGCGGGCCGCCGTGCTGACAACCGCCTACTTACATCTCCCCTCAAACCACTCGCAGGCCTCGCGCACAGCATCCCGTGGCCCCACCAGCATCACCACATCGTTCAGGCGCAGGCGCGTGTCGCCGTGCGGCACGATGACTTCGCCATCGCGCCGAATCCCGATCAATAGCGCGCCCCCCGGTATCGTCAGGTGGCGCAGGCGTACCCCATCAAGCGCGGCATCGCAGATCACCGACTCTCCTAGTTCGGCTTCGTCTTCCTTGTTGGCAATCAGGTCAAAAGCGCTCGGGAACCGCAAAGCACCCTCAAGAGCCAGCGCCGTCGCCATCGCCGGCTGCACCACCAGCACCCCCATATCCTGCAACGCCCTGGCATCCTCGGCGCGGTCGGCCCAGGCTACCACCGTAGGCACCCCGTACACATGCAGCGCCACGCTGCACACATGCCAATTCACCTCGGGCCTACTGGAAACGGACACCACCGCCTCCGCGTTGGCGATGCCTGCCTGCTCCAGAGTGCGCGATTCCAACGGGTCGCCGTGCACTGCCGCAAATCCCTGTTGCCGCACCACTGCGATCCGCGCCTCGTCCCGCCCCACGATGGTAGCGGGCATTTGTTCTGCCGCCAGCCGTCGTGCCACCAGGAGCCCCAGTTCGCTCGCCCCCACGATGACAACCCCCCGGCGCGCCTTCTCTTCCACCCGCGGGGCAAACCGCAGAAAGAGCAGCGGCGAAGCAGTACAGGTAACGATGGCCACAAGAATGATCGCGCTGTTCACAGCCTCGGATATTGTCCCTAACTCCAGGGCAATTGCCGACGCCGCGATGATAAGCGACAGCCGCGAGGACAGGAGCAGCCCTGCGCTCAGCGCCTCACGCCACGAGAACCGCATGCGCAGCAACAACGCAGGCGCTACTTTCACCACATACGCCGCAACCAAAAGCACCGGCAGCAGCACCAATGCCGCTGGTGAATTCACCAGCGACCCTAAATCAAAGCGCACGCCCACCATGATGAAGAATATCGGAATGAAAAAGCCAAATCCGATGGCCTCCAATTTCTCTCGTAGGGGCGCTTCTCGGTTCCCGCCCAGAAGGCTCACCAACGCGCCGGCCAGGAACGCCCCCAGGATAATCTCCAGCCCCAGAGCCTGGGCCAGCATCACCCACAGTACAATGAGGGCAAACGCCCCCCGCACCCGAATTTGCGCCGTAGCGCTAGACAATTCCGTTATGACCCGCCTCACCACGCCTATGCGCTGGAGAGCCTGCGCCACCCGCAGAAGGACGAAAAACGCCACAACCAGCACCAACACCAACAGCAAGTCTGGCGTCAATCCCCGCTGCTGAATGGCCACCACCACGCTGATGAGCAGAAGCGTTGCGAAATCGGCGAGAAGGGCGCTCACCAGGATCGTCTGCCCGTACGCCGACGAAATCATGCGCCGTTCCTTCAGCACGGGCACCACAACCCCCAACGATGTCGTGCTGAGAATCAGGCCCATCAAGATTGGCGTCCGTATCAGCCCCATAGCAGCGAACCAGAACGAAACCACCACCGAGAGAGTAACCGTAAGCATAAAGATCAAACTGCCAAGCATGACGGGGGAGACTGGCCGCCGCTCCGAAGACGATGGCCGATTCTGAGGCACCAGCACCGTGAAATCCACCTCCAGGCCCGACAGGAACATCAAGAACGCAAAACCGAATTCGGCCAGGAAAGCCAGTGAGGGCGATTCGTGCACAAGGTTCAGGCCACTCCTACCGATGATCATGCCCACCAGAATCTCGCCCACGACGATGGGAATCTGAATCCTGCGGAAAGCGGTGGATAGGAGGGGAACGGCTGCCGCCAGGACGGTTATCAGAAACAACGGCACAAAGGTTGTCTCTCCCATGTCTTCTCCGCGTTATGTCTACTCATTGCGGCCTGGCGGCCCTACCACAAGCACAGCAGCACCCTGGACCTTCCGCGCCTTCAGGCGCTGCAGTGCGCGGTTGGCGTCGCCCAGGGAATACGTCTCCACCTCGGTGCGCACGGGCACCTGCGCGGCGGCCTCCAGCAGCCCCAGGGCGTCCTCCCGCGTGCTGTTGGCCACGCTCCGCACCGTGCGCTCGTGGTACAGCAGGTCGTAGGGCATCGCCGGGACGTCGCTCATGGTGATGCCGGCCAGCGCCAGCGTCCCGCCCTTTTCCAGCGCCGCCAACGCCTGTGGCACCAGCGCGCCCGCCGGCGCGAAGATGATGCTCGCATGCATTCGCGCCCCGGCATCGTTCTCGGCCCCGCCTACCCACACCGCGCCCAACTCCCGCGCCAGCGCCCGATGTCCCGCGCCCCGCGTGAAGACGTACACCCGGCACCCCCAATGGCGCGCGATCTGCAGCACGATGTGCGCCGACGCGCCGAACCCGTACAGGCCCAGGTTTTGCCCGGGCTGCACGCCGCTCAGCCGAAGCGCCCGATAACCGATGATCCCCGCGCACAGCAACGGGGCGGCCTCCACGTCCGAAAACCCTTCGGGCAGGCGGTACACGAACCGCGCATCGGCCACGGCGTACTCCGCGTACCCGCCGTCGCGGTGCAGGCCGGTGAACTGCGCGCGCTCGCACAGGTTCTCGCGCCCGCTGCGGCAGAACGCGCACACGCCGCACGTCCAGCCCAACCATCCCACGCCGACTCGCCGGCCCAATTCCAGATGCCCCACGCCGTCGCCCACCTCGTCCACCACGCCCACGATCTGGTGGCCGGGGATGAGGGGCAACCTGGGCAGGCGCAACTCGCCCTCCACCGTGTGCAAGTCCGTGTGGCACACGCCGCACGCGCGAACCCGAATGCGCACCTCGCCGGAGCCAGGGCGCGGATCGGGCAGTTCCACCGCCTCCAGCGGGGCGGTCTCCACAGGGCCGATGTGTCGCAACAGCATGGCTCGCATAGCCCACCTACCTCAGAAATCCTACAGCCATCTCTTCGTCGCTGTCCATCACGACCTCCAGCCGCTTGCCGCCCGTCAGCGCGGGGATGTCCAGCACCCGCACCACATCGCCCCAGCGGGCGTCTTCGGGCAGCAGGTCCGCCAGCGCATTCGGGCTGCCCTCAAAGAACTCCGTCCTGAACAGCGCGCCGGGCGCGTCGGGGAAGATCGCCAGCGGGTATATCTGCGCCTCCACCAAGTCCTGGAAAAAGTGCGTGCCGTAGGAGACCTCCGGGGTGGCGTCTGTGCCCGAAATCCCAAGTTCCACCAGCATCCGCGCATTGTAGATGTCGGCGTAGGACACTTTCACGCCCAGGTCCATGCTAGAACTACCCCATCGCCCCGGGCCGATGAGGATGAACCGTTCGCCCGCCAGTTTCTGATTGAGCCGCCCCACCACCCGCGCCACTTCGGCCTTCTGCGACGGCAAGGGCAGCGCCGCGTATGCATCGGGGCGGATGTAGATGACGTATCGGATGTCGGCCACCCTGCCGTGTGGCACCAGTCGCCGGGAGATGAACAGCGCGCGCTCTTCGGGGATGTCCGGCACCTGCACGCCTTCGGCTTCGGCCATGCTGGCCTGCGGGCGGCACTGGAGCAGGCGGATGTAGGCGCGGGGCTTCCCGCCGTCCGGCGCCAGGTCCAGCGTGAACTCCATGTCCACCGGACGGCCGTATCGCCGCTCCAGCAGCGCCAGGAAGTCGCGCATGTCGGCCGCGAAGTTCGTCTCCGTCAGCAGGCGGTCAAAGGTGAACACCATCCGCACTTTGGTGTCGCGCTCAAAGGGCCGCATGGGCGAGAAGTAGTCGCCATAATCCCACGAGACGAGGTAGGGCAGCGGCGGGTAGTCCTCGTCCACCACCTCTTCTATCGGCAGCGAACGAAACTCGTTATCCTCCATGTCCAGCACATCTATGAAGTGCTGGGAATACCGGCGGATGTCCTCGGTGGTCGTCTCGGGGCGCAACTTGGGATGGCTCAAGGCCACCATGCGCGGGTAGTCGTTGGGGACCCGGTCCACGGCGCGCGTCCCCAGCCCGCAGACCATGCGCACCAGCCCGTCCTCCCGGCGGATGCGCGGGTTCCACCGGAACGGGTTGCGGCTGAAGGCGACGCCCGCCGCCATCGGGAAGAACCAGCGGCCATAACGCTGGCCCTGCACCTTCTGGATGAGGATCGCCATGCGCTCGTCGTAGTCCAGCAGCCCCATCTTCTTGCGGTACAGCAGGGCCGCGGGGTTCACCACGCTGGCGTAGATGCGCGCGATGACGTCGCAGAGCGCCGACAGGTTCTCGTCCAGCGTGCCCTGATTCGGGCAGAAATGGCTCTCGTACTTGCCCGCGAAGGACGTGCCGAAACTGTCCTCCAGCAGGCTAGAAGACCGCACGATGATGGGGACCGGCCCGATGTCCTCCAGCAGGTCGCGCAGCGCCCGGGTGATCTCCGGCGGGAACCGCCCCTGGCGGTACACGTCGTAGATGCGCGGATACGCCGCCTCAATCTCGGCCTGCGGCAGGTACTTCTGATTGATATACTCCAACAGGTGATTGTAGGCATGGAAGTCGTAATAGACATCCGAGCCTACGTAGTACGAATCGGGGATGCTCACCAGCGGGCGTAGTCGCCGGGCCACCTCCGAGTCATCGGTCTGGAGAATCTTCCAGGCCAGGAGCATGCCGGCAGCCTTGCCCCCGATCTTCCCGCGACCGATGCGGCGCTGGCGTATCTCCTTCAGGTCGCGGATGGTGAAAACCCCCCGCGCCACGCCGAGGAACTGCAGGTGATCGCTGATCATCGCCTTGAGCAGGACGACGATGATCTCCTGCAGGTGATGTTGAATCCGCGCTCGCCGCTCCGGCGGCAACGCCTCGTACTCCTCCCCTTTGGCGAACAGGATGTCCCACGGCGCCAGTTCGGGGTTGAAGGTCAGGATGTCGTCATCCGTCAGGCGTTGAGGCCCCAGGATCTCGCTCACGATGCCGCGGAAAAGGTCGTGCGGCAAGTTATACGCGAAGTAGAAATCGGTAAGCGTGTCGCGAATCTGGCGCAGCCGCTCGTTCCACATCTCGGCCGTCTCCTGCACCAGCGGATCCGAAAGCCCCTCGCGCTGCTGCGACAGGATGGCCTTCTCGCGAACTTCCGCCTCAAACCGCTCCTGCGAGATGACGCCGCGCGAGAACAGTTCCTGGCGCATGCGCTCGCGGATTCGCGACGCCAGGATGGGATACTGGCTGATCTCCAGATACAGTTGCAACACCTTGGGCATGAACCGCCCGTTCTCGTCCATGGTGGCCTCACGCTGGGATAATACAACCCGTCCGCGCCGCCCGCGCGCCCCGTTGTGGCGCGGTCATCCCGAACCTATTGTAACACAAAGTCCCGCCGATTGACGAAACGCGACAACGGGGATGACCAGCATAGAGCGTAGGGCAGGTTCCCATACCTGCCCGGCGGATATGGAAAGCCGCCCTACTGTCAGGATTTCGGGGTGGGCGAATCGGCCTCGCGGCGCGCGGATGCGGCGTCCGACGCGCTCCCCGCGCCGCCCAACGCGTACAGGAGCGCCAGCACCCCCCAAAGCAGGACGCTGCCCTTCGTGCCCCACACGGCCACGTCCAGCAGCCCCTGGGCCAGCAGGGCCGCCAGGCTCGCGACGGCCCCGGCCGCCAGGGACCACAGGTCGTCGCCGGCCGCCCGCAGCCGACGCAGGGCCACGATGGCGCGCCACGCGGCCATGGCCATCACCGCCACAAGCGCCGCAAGCCCCGGCAGCCCCAGATCCAGCGCCGCCTGAAGGTAAAGGCTATGCGCTCCCGGCTGGCTGAAGGCCGCGTACCCGTACAGGTCGCGCAGGGCCACATTGAACCCGCCCATGCCCACGCCGGTCAGCGGGAAGTCGCCGATGAGCATCGTGGCGTAATGCCACATCCGCAAACGGAACGCGAAGGTGGATATGTCCAGAATGTCCGACTCCATCGGCGGCTGCCAGGCCCCGCCCGCCAGCGCCCAGTAGCCGACGCCCGCGGCCAGCGCCGCCGCAAGGAGCAAGGCCGCCGCCAGCGCCGCGCGTCGGCGCACCATCAGCACGGCCAGGATCGCGCCCCCTGCCAGGAACGCCGCCCAGGCCCCGCGGGATTTCGTGAGGAACAGCACCACGAGCATCAGCAGGCAGGCTACGGCCCAGACGCCGCGCGCCCCCCACAGCCTGCGGGCCAGGGTTCGCCTCGCCGACACCGTCGGGGGCCTCAGCGCCCACGCCAGCGGGATGAAGATCACGCACAGCAGCGCCCCCGCCATGATATTGGGGTGCACCGTGTCGCTGACCAGGCGCGGGAACAGGGCATACACGGATGGCGGGAAGAATGTCTTGCGCGCGGTGAACCAGTTCACCACAAAGGGCGACGCCAGCGCCAGCGCCACCCCCGCGCCTGCAAGCCCCGCCCCAACGGCAGCCACGCGCTCGCGCGTCCGCGCCCACGCCGCCAGCGCCCAGAACATCCCCAGGCCGGCCCACAACTGCCAGACTCGCGGCCATGTGGCGTCGGGCGTCTGCGTGATCGCCGCCGACACCAGCGACATCGCGGCGAGCACCGCCATCGCGCCCCAGGCAGGCGGACGCCGCAGGCCACGCCCCACGCCTATCAGGGCCAGCCCCGCCGCCACGCCCAGACACGCCGCCCAGCCGAATGCGGGCGCAACCGCTGCGGCCCCTGCAGCCGCCACGATCAACGCCGCGCCCGCCGTCTCTGCCCAACTACGCCGCGCCGCCTTCATCTGGCCCTCGCCCGCCGCTCATCTCCTGCCGCAGCCGCTGCTTCAGCACCCGCCACAGAAACAGCGGGTTGCCGATGACATAGCGCCGCCACAGGCGTCGCGGCTCAATGATCAGCCGCCCCAGCCACTCCAGCCCGTGGTCGTTCATCCACTTGGGCGCGCGGCGCAACTCGCCCGAAACGTAGTCAAACAGCGCGCCGCATGTGAATGCCACGTTCACGTCCAGGCGCTCCCAGTTGTCGGCCAGCCACCGCTCCTGCAGGGGCATCCCGAACCCCACAAACAGGATGTTGGGCCGGGCCGCGTTGATCTGCTGGATGACCGCCTCGTTTTCTGCGCTACCTGGCGTCTTGTCAAAGTAGCCGTGGTGCGTGCCCGCGATGCGCAGGTTCGGGAAGCGCTCCCGAAGGCGCGCGGCGGCCTTGTCGGCCACGCCAGGGCGCGAGCCGAGCAGGAAGAAGGAAAAGCCCTCCCTCGCGGCCATGTCGGCCAAATCCCATATCCAATCGGCGAACACGATACGGCGCGGCGTCCGATGGCCTAAAACCCGCGCGCCCCACCGAAGCCCCTCGCCCTCCAATCGCACGATGTTGGCCCGATTGAGGAAATCTCGGAACCACGGCTTCTCGTAGGCCAGGTTGAACGAGAACACGTTGCCCGACGCCACAAGGATTTTGCGCCCCGAACGCACGGATTCGGCCACCGTGCGGATAAGGCCATCCCAGTCCAGCAAGGTCAGTTTGGCACCGATGAGGTTGATGGAATGCCAAGACTCGTTCATTTCCCCGTCTCCTGCCCAGAGGGCGAGAGGCCCGCCGCGGAGACAGTGTCCTTCACCTTCGCAGCGAGGATCAGCCCCCACAGCGTCCACAATGTCATCGTGAGCGTCTGATCCCACCACCAAGCGTCGGCCAGTTCGCGGACGTTGAAGCACAGCATCGCGATGGCCACCGCGACCCAGAACCCGCGCGCCCCTTGCGACGCGCCACTCCGTTTCAACCCTCGGAAAATCTCGCGCCAGATGGACACCCACAGCCCGATGTACAGCACAAGCCCCACCACGCCGTGCCGGAAACCCATGGCCAGGATGCTGCTGTGGCTTCCCGCCGAGAACGACGAGCGGACGCCCGGAATCCGCGCCTGCACGCCCCAGCCGGCGATGGGATGTTCAG
This sequence comes from Chloroflexota bacterium, assembly GCA_014360805.1. Taxonomy (NCBI): domain Bacteria; kingdom Bacillati; phylum Chloroflexota; species Chloroflexota bacterium. Next base: position 4,863 of record JACIWU010000002.1, on the reverse strand, counting down.
GCAGAAGGCGAAACGTCTCCAGGTAAACCCGCGTCCGCACCGAGATGCTGCCGGGCCGCCACTCCACGGCCACGGCCCGCCACAGGTCGTCCAGCCCCCCGAATCCGATGACGATGCCCAGAATCGCCAGGACGACCAGGGCCGCCGCGCCCGCGTACAGGGCCGTCCTTGCCCGCCTGTTGAGCGATCGCGAGGCGTACACGCCAAACGCCGCCAGCCCCACGCCGAACGCCAGGTACGCCACGCGCGACTCCGCCCCGGCCAGGCACACGAGCAGCCCCGCCAGCGCCAGGCCCAACACGACACGCGTGCGGCCCTTCGCCTCGGACATCTGCCATGCCACAAACGGGATGAGGAGCAGGGAGATGATGCTTAGCGAAGACGGCGTCAGCGTGAGGCTTGTGAGCCGCCCAGGAAACAGTGCGGCCCCCTCTGCCGAAACCACGGCAAGCCGCCGAATCGCAACAGACCGGAAGAATGTAGAAGACTCCACAAGGTAGCCAGGCAGGAGCCTGCCCACCGCAGAAAGCATCTCGCCGCGCCACAGCCCCAGCGCGTAGATCAGCCCCCCCGCGGCCACAAACACCGCCAGCCACTTCAACCCCCGCGCCGCCTGGTTCCATTCCTTTGCCGTGCGAACGGCATTCCCGAAGAGGAACAGCATCATCACCTGCGACCAGGCCGCGGCAGTCTCCTTCACGAAGATGTCGGCGTATTCCCGATCCACCCACAACGCGGGCACCAGCCACCAAGCCGCCAGCAACCCCGCCCACACCACGGGCGCGCTCACGGTGAACCGGCCCCGCGCCTGCCACAGGTACCGCGCCGTCTCCCACGTCAAGAACAAGGGCGGCAGGATTTGCTCCACGCCCAAAATCCACCACAGCGGCCACAACGCCAGGAACAGCATCAGGTCAACGGAGAACGGCGTGGACACGAACGGTACAGGCCACGGGCGATCCTCGCCGGCTCCTGCGTCCCCCTTCGCCAGTCCACGGAACCTAATGGGCATTCTCGCCAACCTTCCCCTCAAGCACGGCCTGATACAGCGAGCGATACTCCTCCACCACGCGCTCCAGCGCGTATCGCCGCGCCGCCTCAAAACACGCGAGCGCCATGCGCCGCGCAAGGGACGGTTCGCCTGCGATGCGCCCGATCACCTCGGCCAGCGCGCGGGCATCCCCCGGCGGCACCAGCCACCCCGTCTCGCCTGGCGCCACGAGTTCCGGAAGCCCCCCCGAGGCCGCCGCGATCACCGGCTTGCCAAACGCATAGGCCTCCACCACCACATTCCCGAAGATCTCGGGGTACACCGAGGGGACCACCATCGCATCGCATTCGGCGAGCAGGCGCGCCTTCGCCTCGCCGAACACCGCGCCGTGGAAGGCTATCCGCGGGTGGCCGCCGTAGCGCCGGCGCAGCGCCCCCTCCAGCGTGCCCCACCCTGCCACGTCCAGCCGCAGGTTCGGGCAGCGGTCCGCGCACGCCGCGACCGCCTCGCACAGCAGGTCCACCCCCTTCGCCTGCTCCAGCCGCCCCAGGTACAGCAGCCGCACGTCCGGACCTTCCGCCACACGCGACGTGGCGCGCACGCGCTCCAAGGCCTGCAACGTCAGCCCATGCGAGTTGGGGATCACCCGCGAGGTGGCGCGCGGGAAGAATCCCCGTTGCAGGTGCGCGTCCAACGTGTAGCGGCTGGGAGCCACCGCCGCCGCCACCGCCCGCGACAGCCCCGCCCGCAGCGACGAGTACGGGCGCATGAACCAGGTCCCCCTCTCGGCCCACGCGCCCACGCGGCTCTCAAGAGTACCCTCCGGGCTGAACAACTCGTAGTCGCGACACGTGTGGACGATGGGGATACCCTCGGCGCCCGCCGCCGCCCACACCGACGGCGACAGGCCGCGCAGTTTGTTGACATGCACGATGTCGGGCCGCTCCCGACGCAGGATGCCCCGCACAACCCGATAGGCATGGAGATTCCACATGTCCAGCAGTTGCCACGGGACGCGTTTCCACATGGGCTGCTCGTCCTTATCGCCCACCCAGTACAGGTTCCGGGGCAGGAACGAATAGACGGTTACATCCCCCTCTCGCTCCACGCGCAGGCGTCGCTCGCGCGTTGTTGTAATCACCGCCACGGAGTCGCCCCTGTCCGCAAGGCCCTGCGCCAGCATCCGAGCCGAGCGCACGGCCCCGCCCCCGGCCTGCAGGTCATAGATGTACGAGACAATCGCCACCTTCATCTAACGAACCCCTCGGAGCGCCCCGACGACCTTGCGCACCTCGCGTAGCCCCACCGCGTAGGCCGTCGCCGCCAGGAACACCCCGCAGCCTAACATTCCGCCCGCGAGCAGGGCGAGATTGAGCACGCGACCACCCAGGGCCGCGCGAACCAGCGCCTGCAAGGCCACCGCCCCCAGCCACGCGCTTGCCGCCACCAGCGCCAGCCGCCACGCGCCGCGCCCGTCCACAATCTGCACGCGGGCAGGGCGCAGCATCGCAAAGTAGAGCCAGGTGAACGAAACCGCACTGGCCAGCGCCGTCGCCAACCCCAGCGCGCGCAGGCCCAGGCCCGCCCAAATGAGCACTGCCTCGCACGCCAGAAGCGTGGCCGACGATAGAACGGCGGACGTGAACAGAACCCGCAAGCGCCTGGCCGCGTAGGCCAGCCCGCTGGGGATGCGCGTCGCCGCCTCGCCCAGCACGGCCGGCGCGAACATCTGCAGCGCCAGGGCCAGCGTCTGCACGTCGCCCGCCCCGAACTGCCCGCGCCCGAAGATCACCGCCGTCAGCGGCACGGGCAGCGCCAGCATGATCACCGCCACCGGTATGGCCACCAACATCACCTGCCGAAACTCGGAACGGAAGTCGGTTCTGATTTGCCCTGCACTGCGGCGTATGGTCGTGATGAGAAAGCCGCGGAACACGAACCGCTCCAGCGTGTTGATGATCCGCCGTGCGTAGTTGGCGGCGGTGATGCTACCCGGCGGCAGGAGCGATGCCAGCATCTGCTCGCCCAGCGTGGCGGCCACATAGACCCCCTGGCCGGCCAACGGCACGCCCACCATCGCAAGCATGGCCCGCAGCCGGGCCGATGTGGGCCATGCGGGGGCGCACCGCACCTTCAGCACGGCGGGCATCAGCGCCAAGCCCAGCGCCGCCTCCAGCGCCGCGCCCAGCGTCAATCCCCACGCCGCCAGCGCCAACCTTTGGCTCGCCGGCGCGCCCAGGACGAAGCCGACCGACAAGGCGATGCCCGCGATTCGAGCCACCGTCGGGAGCCACATAATGCCCTCGTGGTAGTAGATGGCGCGGAACGTCTCGGCCAGCGCCAGAAACGCCAACAGCCACGCCAGGATGGCCGCCAGCGGCACGGCGGCCAGGCGCGTCTCGGCCGAAGCGCCGGGGATGGTAACGGGCAGCCACCAGGCGCTGGTGAGCGACAGGATCACCGAGATCGGCAACGCCAGCGCCGCGATGACGGAGATGGCCTCGCGGTAGGCCGTGCGGCGGTCCGCCTCGCCCGCGAACAGCCCCATGAACGAATTGGTAAGGCTTTGGAACATCCCGCGGCCCACCTTCTGCGGCAGCGCATAAGCGGCATACAGCGCGTCGGATTGCGCGCCCAACCCAAAGGCTGCCGCGATGACCACGTCCAGCAGAAAACTTGCCACGGCCTCGGTGCCGAACAGCAGGTTCAACACCGCCGAGCGGCCAAGAAACGAGAGGGAACCGCCTTCTTCCACATGCGAGGGGTCAGCCATTATGTCAACCTATACGGCAAGTTGTCATGGTTGGCGGGCCAGGCGTTCCAGGCCGCGGCGCGCCGCGTCGTCGTCGGGATCCAGTTCCAGCACCTTGCGGAACATGGCCTCGGCGTCCGCCAGCCGTCCCGTGTCCTCGTAGAGAGACGCCAGCCCCCTGTACGCCCACTTCATGCTGGGATCCACGGCGATGGCCTGTAGGAACAGTTGCTCGGCGCGGGCCGCATCGCCCTGCTTCCAGACCAGTTCGCCCAACCGAACGTAGCCCCAGTAGTAGGGCGCATTGACCACCAACCACTCGTAGTCCGCGAGGGCGTCGTCAGGCCGACCCAACTTCCGCAGCGCATTGGCGTGGCCCAGATGCGCCTGCCGCTCCATCCACGTCTCCGGGAACGAGGCCACGGCCAGGGCTTGCTCGTACAAGGCCAGAGCCGCCTGCCAGTCCTCGGCGGCCTCGTGCAGCACAGCCTTGCGCACGTAGGCCTCGCCCGCCTCGGGCGCCGTGGCGATGGCCCGGTCGTACCAATCCATGGCCCGCGCCGTGGCGCCCTCCTTCTGCGCCTGCCGCCCGCTGCGCGTGAAATCGGCGCCGGGGATGCCGCCGCGACGCCACTCTGCGCCTGCCTCCTGGCGCGCGCCCCGCTGCCAGAGCACGAAGCCGCGCCCGCGATGAGCCGCCGCGTTCCCTGCATCCAGCGCCAGCGCCGTCGCCAGGAGCGCCTCGGCGCGGGCCAGGTCGCCGTCGGACGCGGCGCCCTCTGCCCGGTGGGCATGGCGATACAGGGCCAGCATGGCCGCATTGCTGTAGCCCCGACTCAGCGCCGGCCGCGCCACCGCCATCGCCGCGATGACGCCCACGAGCGCCAATATCACCAAGGTTGCGCGTCTGCCTTTGCGCATGAGGCTCACCCGCCTCCACACCGTATCCCAGACCTTGCGCGTCTCCAGGGGTTGACCGCATCCACCGTTGCGCGGTGCATTATATCACGCCGCAACCGGCGCGGCAACCGCGACCGCGACGCGCTTCAGAGTGCGGATGTTTGTCCTCCCGCACAGCCACCCCCTTCTCCCCCGCGTGCGGGGAGATGGGGGCCAGGGG
>JACIWU010000001.1:69989-95998 GCA_014360805.1 Chloroflexota bacterium | reverse complement strand
CGTGCGACGCACCTCGGAGGTGCGTCGCACGTGGCTGCAAGGGCATTGCGCGTGCAGTGATAGGCTCCGGAGGTGTCGTTTTGCGCGGCGATGCGGATAGGAGTACACTGGTGCGCCCGTGGAGAATGCGATCGGACGAACATGTTATGGACGACAGTACTGAAATCCACAGTGCTACCCAGATTTCCATCATTGAAGGCATGTTCTGGCAGGTGTACGCGACCCTGGCCGCACCCGGGAGCATGGTCCTTACCAAGTAGCGGCGACAAATCTACTCGGGCATCTTCGGCGCGGTCTCCGGCTTCGCCATGATGCTGACGCTGCTGGGGTCAGGGGCATTCCTTCCGCCCGAACTGACGTTGCTGGGGCTGCACTTGGAGCCAGAGCAGGCACTCTTTGGCCTGGGCGGCCTGATGCGCTGGAGCGCTCAAATTCCGCTGTCGTGGGTGCGCGAACCGGGCGCTTCGTCGGTGAGGGTGGCGGCGGAGCAGATGCGGCAGGCTGCCAGGGCCTGGTTTACGCGGCTTCCAGCACGGGTAGGGCGCAAGAGGCCCTGATCGCGGGTGCGCGGCGCCTCTGGGATGGGTAGCGCCGCGCTGCCTGGTCGGCGCCCGTCTATCCGAACATGTTGTCCAGCATCATCATCACGACGAAGCCGATGAGGAGTCCGGTCGTGCCAACCTTGGCGAACCCCTTGCGGTGGGTCTCCGGAATCATCTCCTCGCTGACGACGTAGAGCATGGCTCCGGCGGCAAAGGCCAGCCCAAGGGGCAAAAGCGGGTGCGCGATGGAGACGGCCGCCGCTCCGAGTATGCCGCCGATAGGCTCAACCGCGCCCGACAGCAGCGCAAGGGCCAAGGCCCTGCTGCGGGTGTAGCCCTCGCGGACCAGGGGCAGGGCGACCGCCAGTCCTTCGGGCATGTTCTGCAGCCCGATGGCAATGGCGACCGCGGTGGCTGCCCGAATGTCGCCTAGCCCGAAGGCGACGCCCACCGCCATACCCTCGGGAAAATTGTGAATGGTGATGGCCAAAATCAGCAGCGTGATCCGCCTCAGCGCAGAGGATGGGGGTCCTTCGGGGCCGGAGATGAAGTGGATGTGCGGGACGAACCTATCCGCAAGCGCTACGAACCCCGCACCCATGAGCACGCCGAGCACAACCGTCCATACGGACGCGATTTCCAGGGCGGGGACGAGCAGGCTGAAGGCCGTGGCGGCCAGCATGACCCCCGCCGCAAACCCGAGCAGGGCATCCAGCAGTTTGTCGCTGACGCGCAGGGTGATGAGGACTGGGAGCGCGCCGACGCCGGTCGCCAGGCCGGTTGCCAGCGTCGCCAGCGCCGCCATTAGGATTACGTTCTCGGTGGGCTGAAACCATATCATCGGGATCTCCTGTGAGTGACTCTATCCGCCACATGCCTGTTTTGGCACTGCTGCGCCGCAATAGTATCATAGACGCCTGATGGATGCAAAGCATCGCACCGCATTGCTGATACGCGGCTTCTCCGACGCGCTGCCTCTGGTGCCGGGCGTGGTGGCATTCGGCCTGGTGTACGGGGTCGCGGCGCGGGCGGTCAGCCTCTCGCCGGCAGAGACGGCCGGCATGTCCGCCATCGTCCATGCGGGGTCCTCCCAGTTCGCCGCGCTGGGGATGTGGGCGTCTTCGGACATCGGCGCCATCATTCTGACGACGTTGGTTATCAACCTGCGCCACCTTTTGATGGGGGCTTCCGTCGCACCTTATCTCAGGCGTCTCCCGCTGATGTGGAAGGCGCTCCTGGCCCTGTGGATGTCCGACGAGTCCTACGCGACGGCGATGGCCGCGTATAGGCAGGGCCGCGGGGGCGCGTGGCACTTTCTGGGCGCGAACCTGTGCATCTGGATCGCCTGGTGGCCTGCGGGGCTTGTCGGCGCGCTGGCGGGACGGGCCATCCTCGACCCGACTCGGTTCGGCCTGGACATGGTGTTCCCGCTGGCCTTCATCGGCCTGGCGGCGTCGTTCGTGCGAGGGAGGGCGTCGGTGGTGGCCGCTGCTGTGGCCGCGGCGTCGGCGGTCGCGGGCGCCATCTGGCTGCCGGGGAACTGGTACATCATCGGCGCGGGGCTTCTTGGCTCTATGGCCGGTTTCGCGAGCCTGGGCGCGGGGAGGGAGTCGGCGTGAATCCCTGGCCGGTGTTTGTGGGAATGGCGCTGGTAACGTACCTGACCCGTTTCGCCATGATGCCGTTTCTGTCGCGGGAACTGCCCGGACCTTTGCTCCGATGGCTGCAACTGGTGCCGGTGGCCATCCTGACGGCGCTGATCGCACCCGCGGTTCTGGTGGCCGGCCAGCGGCTGGTCGTCGGCCCGCGGCTGCCTGCGGCGGTTGTCGGGGCTATTGTCGCGTGGCGCACCCGCTCGGTGTTGCTCACGATTATCGCGGGCATGCTGTGCTATTGGGCCATGGTCTTGTTGTTGTAACGATGGTCAGGTAGGGAACGCGAGGGCAATCACTTTACATCATAGGGCGAAAGGATTGACATGCCACTGCAGAATGCGTTCATGTTGCTATTGCTGGGAACTATCTGGGGCGCGTCCTACATGTTCATCAAGGTAAGCGTGGCGGAGATCACGCCCCTGACGTTCGTCGTCCTCCGCACGGGCCTGGGCGGGGGGCTGCTGGCGCTTTTCCTGCTGCTGCGAGGGCGGCGACTTCCGGGCCGCTCCCTCTGGAAGCCGTTGTTTGTCATGGGCCTGTTCAATACGCTCATTCCCTACGGGCTGATCAACTGGGGCGAACTGTACATCTCCAGCGCCCTGGCTGCGATCCTCACGGGCACGATGCCGTTGTTCACCGTGATTTTGGCTCACTTCTGGTCAAAGGACGAGCGCATGGATTGGTACAAGGCGGTAGGCGTGGTGATCGGCTTCTTGGGAGTGGTGGTGCTTCTGGCTCCCGATGTTCGGGAGGGCATCGTGCACAACATCGCCGGCGACCTGGCCGTTATGGGCGCAGGCCTGAGTTATGCCATCGCGGCGGTGTTCGCCCGTCGGCACCTGACCGGGCACGAGCCGGCCGTCCTGTCCGCGGGCATGTTACTGGCGGGATTCGTCATGACCATTCCGCTGGCCTTTGCGTTTGAACGGCCCTTGGCGCTGTCGCCGTCGCCCCGTGCTTGGGCGGCCACGCTGACGCTGGCGATTCTCGGCACCGCGATCGCCTACCTCATCTACTACTGGATTCTGGAACACGGCGGCGCGGTTCAGGCTTCGCTGGTAACGTACATCATCCCCGTGGGCGCTCTGTTCTGGGGGTGGCTCCTTCTGGGCGAGGACATTCGCTGGACTTCGCTGGTGGGCTTGGCGGGGATTCTGCTGGGCATCATGGTGTCCAATCGGTTTCGGATACTCAAGTCGGCATCCCACTGATGCGCCCGTACCCGACGGGTGGGGTGGCGCGTTTCCTTGTGTGAATCGTGTTTCTGCTCCAGGGGGAATGCTATGGGCGCGCGTTGCCGGGCTGTCGTTGCGGCAGTCCTTTTGTGGCTCCTGGCTGGGCCGGGCGCGTGGGCCGCGTCGCCGATCGCTGCCGCGGGTGTCGCGTTGGCTCCGCCGGTTGAGGGCGGCGTTATTTTCGGCCAGGCGCGGGACATTCTGACGGAAAGCCCCGTTGCGGGGGCTTTCGTGTACCTGGAGGGCGGGCAAGGGGGCGCGTTCACCGACGCGGGCGGCTACTATCGGTTGCCGACGCTTCCCGGCGAGTGGACGGTGGCCGTGCGCGCCCCCGGCTATCTGGATATGTCGCAGACACACGTGCGCGTGCTGGTGGGCCGCAGCATCCGCGTGGACTTTGACATGGTCGTTGCGAACCCGACGCCGGCGCAGGAGGAAGAACTCTTCCGCCGCATGGTTACTCCCCCCGAACAGGCCTGGGCTCCTGATTTTGATGTTGCCATGGCGTCCGCGCCGACCTCCATCCGCGTGCTAATGCCCGACGGCCAGGTGGTGGAGATGGATTTAGAGGAGTACGTGAAGGGCGTGGTGCCACAGGAGTTGCCGCCCTCTGCTCCCATGGAGGCGCTGAAGGCGCAGGCGGTGGCGGCGCGCAGTTATGCGGTTACCTCCTGGAACCACGCGGCGCAGGGCGCTAATGTCTGCACGACGACGCACTGCCAGGTGTGGAAGAACGTTCATTTTTCCCGAACGGATCAGGCCGTAGAGGCGACACGAGGCGTCTTTGCGACGTATCGTGGTAGCATCATCCGCGCCTTCTACTTCGGCCACTGCGACGGCCACACGCGCAACAGCGAGGATGTGTGGGTGCAAGCGCTGCCCTACTGTCGCAGCGTCGCCTGCGAGTGCGGGTACACGCGGCTGTGGGGGCATGGCGTGGGGATGTGCCAGGAAGGGGCCATCGCCATGGCCAGGCGCGGCGCGACCTTTGACCAAATCCTGCGCCACTACTACACCGGCATCAGCCTGGTCGGAGTGCAGCCAACGCCCACGCCCGAGCCGACGGCGACGCCGCCCCCCACGCCGGAGCCTGTCGTAACGTTCACGTGGCCGGTGCAGGAAGGCTGGAACCTGATCTCTATCCCCGTGGTCGTCAGCGACACGACGCCCAGCGGCCTGTTTTCCAGCATCGCCGGCAATTACGACATGGTGATGCAGTACGACGCCTTCGCCCCTTATGCCCGCTGGAAAGTGTACCAGGCAGGCAGTGTGAGCCAGACAGGCGGGCTGGATTACCTAGACCTGCGCTACGGGATATGGTTGCGGGCAACCGCGCCCTGCACGCTCACGGTGTCGGGCCTCGCCATCACGACTCCCACCGAGATTCCGCTGATCAACGGCCTCAACCTGGTGGCTTATCCTTCCCTTCGGGCGCGCAACGTATCCGATGCGCTTGCCTCCATCGCGGGGAAGTACGTGCGGGTGTATGCCTACAGGGCCGACCGGCCGGATTCGCCATGGGTGCTGTACGATTTCACGGTGCCCCCGGAACTGAACGCGTTGCAGCAGATGACGCCCGGACTGGGCTACTGGATAGAGATGGTGCAGCCGGCCAACTGGCGGGTGGATCCGTGAGCACGGTCTAGTCGGCCAGCGCCCCCAACACTTCCTCGCCATGGCCTTCGGGCTTTACTTTGCTGAAGACCTTGGCAATTTTGCCTTCTTCGTCAATGACGAATGTGGTCCGCAAGATGCCCTGGTAGGCGCGGCCGTACATCTGTTTCTCGCCCCATACTCCGTATTGCTCGGCGACCTTGTGGTCCTCGTCGGAAAGGAGCAAGAAAGGGAGATTGTACTTGCTTTTGAACCGCACGTGGCTCTGTGGCGAATCGGGGCTGACGCCCAGGATCACCGCGCCCTGTTCTTCGTACTGCGGATAGTTGTCGCGGAACGAGCAGGCTTCCTTGGTGCATCCCGACATCATGTCTTTGGGGTAGAAGTACAGTACAACCTTCTTGCCTCGGAAGTCGGACAGGCGAATCTTCTCGCCGCGATCGGACGGGAGTTCAAAATCGGGCGCGACCTGGCCGGGATTCGGCATCTCGCTCATGGCATTCCTCCGTGAATGAATTTGTGGCGAGTATAGCGGAATCCGGACAGAAAGACCATGACGTGCGTCATGTTGGGGGCTGCTCGCCATGGAAAAAGAAAGGCTGCCATAAGGATGACAGCCTTGTGGAGGCGACGGCGGGACTTGAACCCGCGGTCGGGGTTTTGCAGACCCCTGCCTTGCCACTTGGCTACGTCGCCCGGGGGAACAAAAGGAGCGGAAGACGGGATTTGAACCCGCGACCCTCTCCTTGGCAAGGAGATGCTCTACCGCTGAGCCACTTCCGCCCAAAGGTGCCGAAGCCCAGATTTGAACTGGGGACCCCATCATTTTCAGTGATGTGCTCTTCCAACTGAGCTACCTCGGCAACCTCGCTTGTTATTCTACTCAAGTCCCGCCGGCTTGTCAAAATCGGAGGGGCTGGGTGTCTGTCGTGCTAGCCTAGGGTGGCGCCGAGGGTAAGCGCCGCAAAGGAGACAAGCATGTACACCGACGCAAACTTGAACAGGCGCCAGGTGTTCCCGTCTGACGGGCGGGCCCATGCCATCAGAGCGAGCGCAAGGAGCGCCGCGCCAAAGGCTCCGAGTGCGGCGAGCACGGCTGGGCCAAGTCGCAGGAGGAACCCCGCCAGTTGCAGTACGGCCACGTTTAGCATCGTCGCGCCGGCGATCAGACGGTACGTCGCGTGCAGACCGTACACATTGGGCCAGACGGGCACGCCCGCCCGCGCGTAGTCGTCGGCGTGGCGCGTGGACAGGCTCAGGATGTGGGCGGGAATCCACAGGAGCACCGCAAGGGCGAGCAGCACGCCGATGGCGTCAACATGGCCCAACGCCAGGCTGCGGCCTGCCAGAGCAGGCATCCCGCCCGAGAGCCCTCCCCAAAGGATGGACGCCGCCGTTCTACGCTTGAGCCATAGGGTGTACACGCCGAAATCCAGTACGAAGCCCGCGGTTACAAGAAGCCCGAAGAGCGGTTGCAGTGCCCACGCAAGGACAAGCCCGGCAGTGGACAACGACACGCCGAAGGCTACCGCCACGGACAGCGGCAAGTGGCCTGCGGCCAGGGGGCGTCTCGCCGTGCGCCGCATGAGGACGTCAATGTCGCGGTCAACGACCATGTTGAGCGCTGTGCAGCCTGCGATGGCCGCCAGCAGCGCCAGTGTCCCAAGTCCCAGTTCTCCCCAGCGGATTGCGCCAGGGAGCGTCAGCGCGTAGGCGCAGATGCCGGTGATGAGGAGCAGCAGCGTCTGGCGGGGCTTCGTGAGCGCCGTGAGGTCGCGCAGGAGCGCGGTACGGCCGGACGCGATGGTGAGGATTCGCATGTCGTGCAGGTCGCTCATGGCGTGTCACTCCCTGTGGATTCTATCGTCCAGCCGCGGACGAAGGCGATGATCTCGGAGATTAGATAGGCTGCCAGCGACAGCATGGCCACGCCAATCCCTGCCTCAAACAGCGGTTCCGGCCATGTAACGGCGACCGCAGGTTGGCGGAACATGTAGGGCATGATGAACACGAGTGCCGTGGAAGTGCCCAGCGTCATGCCCCAGGCGCTCGCGCGGGCCGCCCACGTTCGTGAACGGCGTGCGTGCGCCACGAGGAGAAAGCCCATGGCGGCGGACAACGTCGCCAGCACGTGCCAGTGGCCGACGGCGATCGTGCGCTCCACCTCCAGGTAGGCGGGCAGGCGGTAGGTCTCCAGGTTCATGGCGACGTAAACGCCGGGAACGGTAACCACAACGTTGACGAAGATGAGGAACCAATAGAGACCCAGGCGAAAAGGATCGCGCAGCAGACCGCCCTCGCGAGCCAGCGCGCGGAAGCCCATCGCCGCAACGAGGATGCCCGCGGGCAGCAGGAAGGCCGCGCCGACGTTGATGACCTTGTGGGCGACTTTCTCCAGCGGGCCGATGATGACGCTCCAGGTGGCAAGGGACACGATGATGGTGCCGACGATCGTCAGGCCGTACACCCAGCGCGACGGGCGTCTGCCCATGGGCGTGATGCGCGCGACCAGCAGCAGGATCGCCACGTCAATCAGCGTGAGCATGATGTGCAGGTGCGCGATCACACCGCGCTGAAAGATGTCGTGTTCCTGGCGGATGATGTCCTCGGCCAAGACGGCCTTGAACCCGTTGCCGAAGAACGCCCCAATAGCGCCGCCGATGGTGGCGGAAATCAGCAGGGCAATGGCCGTGAGTCCGAATGCCCACCGCGTCAGCCGTTCAGGGCTGCCTTTGCGGGGCAACAGGCCAATGGCCAGAAGGACGCCGGCGTAGTAGGTGAGGCTGAGGCCGACGAGATATACCCCATGGAACAGCCAGTTGCGGCCCAGGTATCCGAAGGTCAGCCCGCCGATGCTCGTGAGCAGGAAGCCTGCGGTGATGGCGGGGTTGACTCCCTGGGCGATCTTCGGCGGAATCTCCATCCGCGCCATGGTCAGGTACACCAGCGACGCCAGGAAGGGGATCGCCAGGCTGTGGTAGAGCAGGATAACGCGCCCCACACGCTGATCGTCGCTCAGCGTGATAGGTAGCAGGCGCGCGATGCCAAGCGCCCGTGAAGGGCCCGACAGCAGCGCAAGCAGCGCAAGCAGGAATCCGACCCATGCGAGGGCAACGAAGGCGAGCCCTTCAGGCGTCGTGAGAAGGCGATGAAAACGGGCTCGTTGGTTCACGAGACGCTCCTCCGGATTTGGGATTGAGTTGCCCAGATTGTACACCGGATGAGCGCCGCCGTCTGTGACATTCATCACACATGGCGGCGATTTGCGTGCAGTTTTCTGGGCGGCGCGTCGGTGTCGCGGGCGCGTCGCTAGTCCTGTGCCGCGGCTGGCTGTTTCCGCAGGGCCCAGCGCCGCTTCCACTGCGCACTTCGTAACCGCCAAGTGCCCACGATGCCGTAGGGCAGGAACATGACCAGCACGATGAAGATGATGCCGAAGACCAACGGCCAACGCGCTCCAAACCACTGGTACAGGAACTGCCCGAAGAACTCCAGCACCGCCGCGCCCAGCATTGGCCCGACCAATGTGCCCATCCCGCCCAGGATCGTCATGATGAGGGCGTTCACGGTGGTAACGGCCGAGGTCATGGACGGCGTTGCGCTGACCGTCCAGACGGCGAAGAGCGCCCCCGCCAGGCCCGCGATGAGGGCCGACACGACGAAGGCGATCGTGCGAAAGAGTGCAGGGTTGTAGCCGATCATCCGCGCGCGGCTCTCGTTCTCGCGCAGCGCGACGAAGATGCGCCCTGTCGGCGAGTTGACGATGCGCCGCGCGAGCCAGTACATCACCACGGCGAACGCCAGCGCGATGAAGTAGAACCGCAGGCGGTATTGGGTGGGGTTGATCCAGGCGGGGACGGGCACGCCGTGAAGCCCCTCGTCGGCCCCCGTCCACTTCACGAAGTCGGTGGCCTTGGACAGGATGTGAATGGCCTCGGCCACGGCGAGCGTGATGATGGCGAAGTACACGCCCTTCACGCGCACCGACACGATGCTGAACAGCAGCCCCAGCGCCAGCGAGACGCCGACCACGAGGAGAATCGCCAGCAGGAACACGCTTGGCTCGGTGATGTCCAGGCCGCCGGGGAGGCTGACGCGGTAGGTCTTGACCAGGCGCGGGGCGACATGCGCGAGGAATAGCGCCATGGTGTAGGCTCCGCCGCCGAAGAACGCTGCATGCCCGAAGGTGAGGATTCCGGAGTATCCGAGCAGCAGGTCGTAGGACATGGCGAAGATGGCCATGATGAACACCGCGATGAGTTGTCCCTGCCAGTATTTGGCCGGGCCTTCGTTTACCGATGTGCCCGTGATGCGGGCGAAGACAAATGGGAACAGGATCAGCGCGACCAGCACCAGCAACGGGCCGCGCGAGCGCTTCAGGCTCTGGAGCGCAGCATCAACGACGGCAATGCGTTTCGGTGGATTGGAATGCGATGCCATGGCCTACTCCTTCTTTCCGAAAAGCCCTGCGGGCCGTAGCAGGAGGACCAGCGCCATGATGATGACGGTGGAGGCTTCGGACACGGCGGGGGTCAGGCTGAACTTGAGGGCGAGGAAGTCGCCGAATGCGCGCGCCAGGCCCAGGAGCAGCGCGCCGATGGCCGCGCCGCTGTAACTGCCCATCCCTCCGATGACTACGGTGATGAAGCCTTGCATCTGGAAGCGGTCGCCCATGACAGGCTCAACCGGCGCGAAGGGCGCAGCCCCGATACCGCCCAGCGCCGCCAGCCCCGCGCCCAACGCGAATACCAGCGTGAAGACGCGGCGCACGTTGATGCCCAACGCCTCCACCATGTCGCGATCCTGCACGCCGGCGCGGATGGTCATGCCCAGGCGCGAATAGTTCATCACGATCATGAGCAAAACGAACATCGCCAACCCCAGCGCGATGATGAACAATCGGTAACTGGGGAACGTTACGCCCATGATTTCCACCGTCAGGGTGTGCTTGGAGAACCACTCTAGGATGGAAGCGGCTTTGCCAGGCTGCGAGAAGAGCGGGGGCCGGCTCATGGCATACGGTAGGGGGTCCCACAGCAACTGCGTCAACTCGCGCAGGACGAACGAGAGGCCCATCGTCGCGAGGATGAGGAAGGTGGGCCGCACATAGAGGGGCCGCACAAGGCTGATCTCAATGGCGCCTCCGATGGCCGCACCGATGAGGGCTCCCGCCGCCAACGATAGGAAGAACCGCACGTCGGCGTTCATCTTCAGCACGGCAATCGCGGCGGATTCGCGGGTGAGCGTTGCCACCGCCGTCAGCAGCGCGAAGCCGAGGAGCGCCGCGATGCTCCGCCGCGCCGCACTGCGCCGCACGACCTGTGTACGGTCGCCGGGGCGCGCCTGGGCCAGGGCAATGAGCAAGCCCGCCAGGAGGAACAGCGCGGGTCGCCGCCAGAACGCCGCCAGCGGTTCCTGGGGCGTGGCTTCGGCCAGCGGGTCCACCATGGTGGCGACCATTGCCGTCTTGGCCAGGCCGCGCACGTCCAGGCCGAGGAGGCCCACGACGACGAGGACAATGGCAATGATGATGGTGGCGGTGCGGAGCGTGCGTTGCCAGCGCACAGGCACAGCCCAGCGAATGGCCAGCGGCTGGATGAGCGGGGTAACCACGATCCCGGCCACGAGGGCCAGCACGAGTGGAGCCAACCCGAACAGGAATGTCGGGTTCGTGTAGAACTGCCATCCGGCGTATGCGCCGATCATGAACATGGCACCGTGGGCGAAGTTCAGCACATCCATCAAGCCGAAGATGATGGTGAGTCCTGCCGCCACCATGAAGTATAGCGCGCCGAGCGTCAGGCCGGACAGCGCCGTGCGCACGAAGGACTGCTGGCCCATGCTGCGCCATCCCACGACGCTCAGGACAATCAGGCCGACGAGCAGAATGATGTACACCTTGCCGGATTTCCAGATCGCCGTTAGCCTCACCGTTCACCTCCGACCGATTCTGCCACGGCGCCCAGATAGCGGTGGATGAGCACCTTGTCTTTCACCAGGTCGGCCATCGTGCCGCTATGCACCGTCGTTCCGTCGTCCAGGATATAGTAGGCCTGCGCCAACTGGCTGGCCATGATGAAGTTTTGTTCCACGAGCAGCACGGTCGTCGTCGCGCTCAGGCCGCGTATGGCTTCCATCATCTGCTCAATGAGGACCGGGGCCAGGCCGTTGCTGGGCTCGTCTATGAGGAGGAGTTTGTTGTCGGGCACCAGCGCGCGGGCGATGGCGAGCATCTGCTGCTGCCCGCCCGACAGGTGATTCCCCGGCAGGCGGTACAGGCGCTTCAGGTCCGGGAACAGGCCGAAGATGAAGTCGGCTTTTCGGTCCAGGTCGCCACGTTTCCGCTCGGCGATTTTCAGGTTTTCCGCGACGGTGAGGTCGCGGAAGATGGCCCGATGCTCGGGGACGTAGCCGATGCCCATCGCGGCGATTTCAAAGGCGCGCCTGCCGCGGATGTCCTGTCCGTCAAAGACGACGCGACCCTGGCTCGGTGGCGTCAACCCCAGGATGGACTTGAGGGTTGTGGTCTTGCCCGCGCCGTTTCGGCCGAGAAGCACGGTGATGCTGCCCCGCTCCACGCTGAGCGACACGTCCTGCAGGATGTGGAACTGGCCGATGAATGTGTGGATATTCTCTACTTGCAGGATCGTATCCATGCTATTTCTCCGCTTGCGCAGTCAAATCGCCGTAGAGCGCGCCGAGGTAGGCGGCCTGGACCGCCTGGTTGGACGCGATTTCGCGCGGCGTCCCCTCGGCCAGCACGCGCCCCTGGTGCATGACGGTGATGTAGTCCGAGATGCTCATCACCATGTCCATGCGGTGCTCTACCAGGACGATCGTGCGGTTTCCCGATTTGAGAATATCGTGGATGATTTCCAACAAGGCCGGGACTTGCTCCGAGGACATGCCTGCCGTCGGCTCATCCAGCAGGAGTACCTCGGGGTTGCCGGCCAACATGATGCCGAGTTCCAGTTTCCGCTTGTCGCCGTGGGGCAGGTTTGCGGCCAGGGCGTACTCGCGGCCGCGCAGCCCCACCTGGGCAATGACGTGTTCCGCCTGTTTCAGGTATTGGGTGTATCTGTCCGAGTGGGTGAGCAGGCGCAGGTTGTGGTGGCCCATGGCCTGGGCAGCCAGCCGCACGTTTTCCAGCACGGTGAGGTTGGGAAAGATGTTGGTGATCTGGAAGGTGCGGCCCAGGCCGAGGTGCGCGATGCGATGCGGCGGCAGTTTGGTGATGTCGCGCCCCTTGAAGAACACGGAGCCGCGGGTGGGGGGCATGGTGCCGCTGAGCAGGTTGAACAGGGTCGTCTTGCCGGCGCCGTTGGGGCCGATGATGGAGTGGAGCGTCCGCGCCCGCACCTGAAGGCTGACGTCGTCCACCGCCACAAGGCCGCCGAACTCTTTGCGCAGATTGCGCGCTTCCAGGACAACCTCGCGCTCTTCGGGTTCGCCTGTCATCGCTTTCTCCTAACGAGCGGTCTTTCTACGTATGCTGGGCCGGCCGCCTCCGGACGTTGGCCCTGCCCGCTGTGCTGGGAGCCAGGCAGGGGGGCATACGGACGCCCCCCTGTTGGAGGCCGACGGGCTACTGTCCGATCCTGGGCAGGTTGCCGCAGCGGTCGGCGTACTGGCCGGTCAACGTGCAGGGCACGCCGAGTTCGTCGTACTTGGAGACGTACACCGTCTCAAAGAACTTGTAGGTCGGGCGGCCCTTTTCGTCCTTGGGCGGGTTGATGTCCACCAGTTTCAGGATGTTCATCGGCTGCAGGCAGACATGGTCCTCGGGACGGATGTAGTAGGTGCCCTTGGGGCCTTCAAACATCAGGCCTTCTAGGGCAGCGATCATCTTGTCGCCGTTGGTGTCGCCGCCGGTCTTCTCCAGCGCCTTGGCTAAGGCGATGGCCGAGGCCATGCCGCCCGCCGTGAACAGGTCTGGCGGCTCATTGTACTCTTCCAGGTGGCGCTGTACCAGCCAGTTGTTCACCGGGTTGTCGGCGGCAGTGTAGTGGTAGACGTTGAGTCCGATCTGGCCCAGGGCTGTGCCGTAGACGGCAGCGAACGAAGCGTTGTCGCCGTATCCGGTCGCCACGCGCATCTTGTCCAGCGCACCCAGGTCGCCCAACTGCTGGAACAGGGTTACGTAGCCGGTGCCGGACCACGTGAGGAACAGGCACTCGGCGCCGGAGTCCATGGCCTGCTGGATGTATGGCGTGAAGTCCGTGGTGTTCAGCGGGGCGTAGATGTCTGCGATGACCTGACCGCCGAACTTGCCGACGGAGTAGGCCAGGGCGGCGCCGCTGCCACGACCGAAGGCGTTGTCCACGCCCAGGTGCGCGAACGTCTTGCCCACGTTTTCCACGAGGTACTTCGCGATGATCAGCGTGTCGTCAAAACTGGTGCGGCTGGTGCGGAAGACGTAGGGGTTGAAGTACTCGCCCGTGATGAAGGCCGACGCGGCGGGGTCCACCATGAGGATGATCTTGTTCTCCAGGGCAACGGTCGTGAGCGCGGCTGCCACTGCCGAGGACACCGGGCCCTGTAGAATCTCCACGCCTTCCTTCTCAATCAGTTCGCGGGCCAGTTGCACGCCCTTCTCGGGGTTGCCTTCGTCGTCGCGGGTGATGACCTCAACCGGGCGGTTGGCGATGATCCAGCGGCCCTGCTCGTCTTTCTTCCCGCCGGAGGCGTACTCAAGCCCCAAGGCGAACCCGCGCACTTGCTGCTGGCCATAGAGGGCCATGACGCCCGAGAGCATGGAAATCTGGCCGATCTTCAGCACGGGGCCGAGTTTGGGGGCCTCGGTTGGGGTCGGCTCCACGGGTACTGCCGTGGGTTCCGGCGTGGGCGTGGGCTTAGCCTGGTAGGGCGGCGGGGCTGTGGGCGTGGCCTTCTGCACGCATCCGGACAACACCATGCCCAGCAGAGCCAGGACTGTCAGAACACTGAACAGGCGTTTCATCTTTCTTTTCCTCCTCAACAAATACATGGGCTTGGGTTACCTGCATGTGCCGATCGTTGCGTGTTCACTTGGATTGGCCTCACCTCCTCCCTCCATCAGTGCTTGCATTGACAGGGGCAACGTACCCGAAAGCCGAATGTCGCAGGCCGCGTAGGGCCTAGATACGATCCATCATGACAACTGCGCGCCCTTCCAGGACCGGCTCGCCTCGCTGGTTGGTGCACGTGGTTCGCAGGGTCAGGATGCGCTTCTCCGCGTTGTAGGCTTGCACCTCGGCCGTGGCCGTGATGGTGTCGCCGATGCGCACGGGCTTCAGGAACTCCATCTGCTGGCTCAAGTAGATGGCTCCTGGGCCGGGGAGTTTCATGCCCAGGACGGCGGAAATCAGCCCGGCCGTGAGCATTCCGTGCGCGATGCGTTCCTTGAAACGGGTCTTCTGGGCGAACTCGGCGTTGACGTGGACGGGGTTGAAGTCGCCGCTGAGGCCGGCGTAGGTGTAGATGTCCGACTCGGTGATGGTCTTGGAGAACGATGCTGTCTCGCCTATCTGGAAGTCGTCCCGAATGTGGATTTGTTCTGGCATAGTGCCTCCTCGGAAGGGCAGCGCGTCGCGCTACGAGTGTTTGACCAGAAAGCCCAGTAGCGCAGAGTTGACTGCGTCGGGCTTTTCCCAAATGACCACATGCCCCGCGCCAGGGACGGTGAGAAACTCGGCGTGGGGAAT
Organism: Chloroflexota bacterium; assembly: GCA_014360805.1. Classification (NCBI taxonomy): domain Bacteria; kingdom Bacillati; phylum Chloroflexota; species Chloroflexota bacterium. The sequence continues at coordinate 81,269 of JACIWU010000001.1, read as the reverse complement.
GCGCTCGGCGATGATCCGCCCGTACACGGCGGGCGGCTTGAGGGCATCTTCCGCGCCATAGAGCAGCAGCGTGGGTGCGGTGATGGCCGACAGGCGGTCGGTGATGTCCAGGCGCTGGAATGCGTCAAACAGGGCCAGCACGGCGTCTATGTCCAGGGCGGCGAAGCGAGGCACCGAAGCCTGCAGGAACGCCTGGTTCGCGGCGATGAATCCGGCGCTGAAGTTGTGGGTAACGGTCGCCTGGAAGAACAGCGCGGGGTCGCGGGTGCTGGCTGCCGCCGTCCACAGGTCAATCTGGGCTTTGAGGAAGGGATGGACCTCGCTGACCGCGCTCATGGCGATCACGGTGTGGGTCATCTCCGGATACTTGGCGGCGAACAGCAGGCTGATTTCGCCGCCGTAGGAGATGCCCCCGATGTGGGCTTTTTCCACGCCAAGTGCGCGCAGCAACGCTGCCAGGGCATCCGCGTGCATCTCCATGCTGTACGGCCCGGCCGGGTGCTCGGAGCGCCCCTGCCCCCGGCAGTCGTATAGGAGGAGTCGGAACCGTTTGCTCAGCACGGGCGTCTGGTTGAACCACGACGCCGTGTTGGCCAGGACGCCGTTGGATAGGACAACCACCGGCGCGTCCTCTGGCCCGTGCCACTCGTAGTGCAGGGTTACCCCGTTGACCTGTAGGGTGCTCATGCCGCCTCCCGGTGGTTTTGGTTCGCCAGAAAAGCGGGGCGCGGAAACCGGCTACCCCACCCGCTTGTACAGGCGATACTTGCTGAAGTCCGTCGGCCGAGGGAGGTTAGGCCCTGCGGCAACGGCCACCTTCATCGTCTGGCCGTCCTCGGCAATGTCCACCAGCGCGCGGAAAACCCCGACCCAGCCCAACGTGTGCTGTGTCTGATCCATGTCCAGTTCGTTGCCGGTGAGGGTCCACGTCCCGCCGGATTTGATGCCCATGGGCGGGTAGTCGGCCTCAAAGGTCCCGTCGGCCTTGTAGTGGAATCGCAGCCCCGCATACTCCTGGCCCGCGGGAATCTCCCATAGTCCCACAATAGTTTGTTGTGCGCTCATCGCCTCACCTCCTCAAAACCTGTTTCTTCACCAGGCTCCATTACGAATTGCCCTGACGTTCCTGTCGGCTCTCGCCCACCTGAACGCCCGGCACTACCAGCCGCGGCACGATGCCCAACCGCTCCACTTCTTCGCGCAGGTAGTTGCGGAAATCGGGGTGCGCGATGCGAATCAGCGCCTCGGCGCGGTCGCGCACGCACCGGCCCCTAAGTTCGGCGACGCCGAACTCGGTAACAATGGTATCCACGTCCTGGGAGGGGACCGTTACCTCCGCGCCGGGTTCCAGAATCGGCACGATGGTGCTGATGGAGCCGTTGCGCGCGGTGGAGCGTAGCGCGATGATGCCGCGCCCGCCTGGGGAACGCTGGGCGCCGCGGTGGGTGTCCAGTTGCCCGCCCGTGCCGCTGAAGTGGCGCACGCCGAGGGATTGCGAACAGACCTGGCCGATGACATCCACTTGCAGGGCCGTGTTGACGCTTACCATCTTGTAGTTCTGCCCGATGATGTAGGGGTCGTTGGTTACCTTGCCCTGCTGGAACTCCACGCCGACGTTGTTGTGGATGAAGTTGTAGAGTTTTTGCGTTCCGAGCGCGAAGGCGCCGACCATCTTGCCCTTCCACAGGGTCTTGCGCTTCCCCGTGATCACGCCTGCCTCAAAAAGGTCCACCATGCCATCGGTGAACATCTCGGTGTGCACGCCCAAATCCCGCCGATTCATTAGGTAGCGGGTGATGGCGTTGGGGATGCCGCCGATGCCCAGTTGGATGGTGGCGCCGTCCTCAATGAGGTCGGCGATGTAGCCGCCGATGGCTTCTTCCTCGGGCGTGGACGGTGCAGGCGGGAGTTCCACCAGCGGGCAGGTGTTCTCCACAATATAGTCCACCTGCGAGATGTGCACCTGCGTATCGCCCAGCGTCCACGGGAGGTTCTCGTTGATTTCCAGCACCACCAGGTCGGCGGCCTCCATAAGGGCTTTCTCAATCACCAGGCCCAGGGACAAGGACATGTTCCCATACCTGTCGGGGGGCGTGGCCGTGCCCCAGAAGATGTTGACCTTGCCATCCCTGGCCAGTTTGTCGCGGGCGGCCTGGTGCAGGTTGTTGGGGATGTAGGACATGCGCCCCTGGGGGTGAGCCTTGCGGTCGGGCGCGCCGTAGAACCAGTTCTCCACGAAGATGTGGCCCGCCATGCGCGGGCTGAGCACAGCCTCGTACTCGCGCATGGGCAGGCAGACCCACAGGTGCACGTCTTCCAGGCGCTCGCCCTGGCGCCCCAGTTCGGTGAGGAGGCCGGGTGGCTCCGACGCCGCCATGGCAACGCCGACGGTCTGATGCGACTGCACGAGACCTACCGCGTCTGGGATAGAGAGACGTTTGCGTTTGTAGAGATCGTTCACCGGTGTCATAGATGTCCTTTTGCCTATGGCATGATGAAGGCCGCGCCCGCCTGATTGTAGCCAACGCCGGAGCCGACGAATGTTACCAGGTCGCCACTCTTGACCTTGCCGAGTTTGCGTGCGTCGTCAAAGCACATGGGCAGGCACGCCGAGCCGGTGTAGCCCCACTTGTCCATGATCCAGTGCGCCCGCTCAATGGGCAGACCGAGATCCTGCATGACCAGTTGGATGGAGTTCAGGCGTACCTGCGTGAAGATGGCCATGTCCACATCCTGCAAGGCAAAGTTGCCGTGGGCGGCCAATTCGCGCATGCGCTTGGGCCAGCCCACGTTGTTGACGTCGGGCGGGAAGGGGGTGATGAGCCGTACTTTGGTGCGCCCCGCCTGAACCGACTCCACCGTGGCCGGCTCGTAGGTTCCGCCCGAGTAGATGCCCCAATGCTTGTGGTAGGAGCCATCGGCGAAGGCGGTGGAGCAGACGAAGCCGGGCTTGTCGCTCACGGCCAGGACTGCCGCGCCCGCGCCGTCGCCGTAGAAGAACGAGACCACGTCGTGCTTCCAGTCGGCGAGTTTGTGCATCATGTACGCGCCAATGACCAAGATATACTTGATGTACGGGTTGGTGGCGATGAGGCCGGCGCCCAGCGCCAGGCCGGTGGGGAAGGACGCGCAGGCGCACCCCAAGTCCACCGTGCCAGCGTTCACCGCGCCGATCTTGTGTTGCACCACCACCGACGTGGCCGGGGTGATGTAGTCCGGCGAGTCGGTGCCCAGCAGAATCCAGTCCAGGTCTTCGGCCCGAATGCCGGCGTCGGCCAGAGCGTCTTTGGCCGCCTCGGCGGCAAGGTCAGAAGTTGCCCAGTCGTCGGGGGCGTACCATCGCGTCTTGATGCCGGTGGACGCCTCAAACTTGTCCACGACTTCGCCGAGGGCCGGATTGACGGCGATCATGTCTTGCTTGAACTGCTCGTTGCTGCGCTCAATGGGTGGCAGATACCTGCCGGTTCCGACGATGGTTGCATATCGGGTCATGGGAATCCTCCTGAATGTGCATTTGCAGAGGGCGTTGTGTGCCCTTTCACGTGCCGATCACGATGCCGCCGTCCACGGAGATGACGGCGCCGTTGACATAAGAAGCCTCGTCGCTGGCAAGCCAGGCGTAGGCGTTGGCTACATCTTCCGGCTCGCCCAGGCGGCCCAGAGGCACTTTCTCCTGCATGGACGCCAGCACTTTCTCGGGCATTTTCTTGACCATATCTGTGAGGATGAAGCCCGGAGCGACGGTGTTCACGCGGATGCCCTTGCGCCCCAGTTCCCGCGCCCACACGCGCGTCATACCGATCACGCCCGCCTTGGTAGCCACGTAGTTCGTCTGCCCGAAGTTGCCGTACAACCCCACCACGGACGCGGCGTTGAGGATGACGCCGCTGCCCTGGAGGATCATCACGGGAGCCACAGCGCGGGTGCAGAGGAACACGCCTTTGAGGTTGACGTTGACGACGGCGTCAAAGGCGGCTTCACTCATCTGGTCAACGACCTCGCCGTCCTTGACCTTCACCAGCAGGGCGTCGCGCGTGATTCCGGCGTTGTTGACCAGGATGTCCACCCGCCCCCAGCGTGCTACCGTTGCATCCACCAGGGCTTGCACAGAGTCCGCCGACGTTACGTCCACCGCGACGAAGAAGGCCTCGCCGCCCATGGCCGCAATCTCGTCCACGACCGCCTGGCCGGCCTCGGCGACCACGTCGCACACGACGACCTTGGCGCCCTCGCGGGCAAACTTCAGGGCTGTGGCCTTGCCGATGCCCATGGCCGAGCCGGTGATGATGGCTACCTTTCCTTTCAAACGTTCCATCGCTCCCTCTCCTGTGTTCTGAAAGCGGTCGGATTACCCGAGCCAGCCGCCGCCGTACTTGAGCCGGTAAACTTCCACGCCGCGATAGGAAACCCACTCGTTGCCCCAGAACTCGTTGCCTTGCGTCTCCCCGCGGTCTGTGTACGTCCAGTCTCCTTCCTGATACGTGGCCTCGCGGCCCAGGCGGGAGTTTTCGCCTGTGGCGATGAGCGCGCGGCGCAGGAAGGCGTAGATGGCGTCTGGCCCTGGGTCTGTAAGCGCGGCCTGGTGCACCTCCCCCGCGTAGATGATGTTCCACAGGGGAATCTCCACCTCAAAGACGGTCTCTTGCCCGAAGAAGGCTGTGGCGCTCCCCATGTAGGTGTCGCGGTACAGGCGGAACCCTTCCTTGTATTCGTAATGCGTTTCGCCCTGGGGTGTAACCCGGACAGGTTCTGCACCGCCGGCCCATGTGCTGGCCCGCGCCCGTTGCAGGAACGCTTCAAATGAACGTGCGCTGGTTTCATTCATTTCCATGTCAAAAACTGGATGACCTCCTTGTTGAATTGCTCCGGCTGCTCTACGTTGATCAGGTGCCCCGCGCCCTGTAGGATTACTTTCTCGGCGTGCGGAATCGCCGAGACCAACACGTCGGCGTTCTGCGGGGGAACCACCCTGTCTTCGGAGCCGGCCATGACCAGAGTGGGCACGGTGATTTGCTCCAGCCGCCCTTCGGATGTCCACCCGACGGCGCTCATCAGTTGGCGGTTGTACGCGTAGGCGGGTTGGGGGTTGTCCAACCTCCACGCCAGCATCTGCTCTAGGTCTTCGGGGTGCGCCGCGGCGTAGGCGGGGGCAACGGACAGGGTTATGCGCGCGCGCAGATCGTCTGCGCCCGCCACCGGCATCATCAGCGCGGCGATGATGTCAGGGCTTGGCGGGACGGCATGAGGCCCGCCCGTGCTCGTGGAGCATAGGATGAGCCGCTTCACTTTGTGAGGGTAGCGGATGGCGAACTCCTGTGCGACGTAACCCCCAAGAGACATGCCCACGATGTGCGCCTGCTTGATTCGCAATGCGTCCATCAGGCCCGCCAGGTCGTCGGCGAACATCGGGATGGAGTAGGGTTCGTCGGGCTTGTCGCTCCACCCGGAGCCGCGCAGGTCGTAGGCGATGACGCGGAAGTAGCGGGACAACTCCGGTACCTGTTTCCACCACAGCCAGGTTGCGGTGCCGAGACCTTCAATCAGGATGAGGGGTTCTCCGCGCCCGGTGATTTCGTAGTGCAGGGACACGCCGTTGACCTTGACGGCGCCGTTGATGGTGGTTGTGGCTTTGGAGGTGGGCGGAGGAGAGCAGGCAGCCAGTACGGGTATCGCGCACAGGACGATTGGGAGCACAAACAAGGGGCCTGCTTTGTGCCCGATTGCCGACAGCCTTCGTCCAGCCATCTCCATCCTCCACATCGCAAATCAAGCATAGCATACCGCAGTTACAGGGCGGTTACAACGCGGCGCGGACCGCCGACGGTCGGCGCGCCTCGGGCTTGTTGACGAGCAGGGGCCGTATGTGTACCATGGGGCAGGCAATGTCGGGAGCGTTGAAGTCATGCGAGATGCTGTCTGTTCTGTGCATCGGCCACGAGAAGCCGCGCGCGTCGCCTACAATCGGATGAGCCGCTGGTACGATGCGTTGGCGCGTTCCGAGCGGCGTTTTCTGGATGCGGGCGTCCGCATGCTTGCCGCGCCAGAGGGGGCGCGCGTGCTGGAAATCGGCTGCGGTACCGGCTATGCCCTCACCGCGATTGCAAGGGCGGTGGGCGAGTCGGGGCTAGTCGTGGGGCTGGACATTTCGGATGGCATGCTCGCCGTCGCGAAGGGGCGCCTGCAACGGGCGGGGCTGCAAGCACGTGCGCTCCTGGTCATGGGGGACGCCGTGGCGCTGCCTTGCGCGGCGGAGACCTTTGACGCGGTATTCATGGGCTTCACGCTGGAATTGTTCGCCGACGCCGACATTCCCGCCGTGTTGGGGGAATGCCGCAGGGTGTTGCGCTCGGGCGGGCATCTGGGTGTGGTGGCCCTGTCGCGGGAAGGCGCAGGGCGTATGGTGCGGCTGTACGAGTGGGCGCACAACCGCTGGCCCGTCTGGGTGGATTGTCGTCCCATCTACGTGCGGCGCGCGCTGGAAGACGCAGGCTTTGTTGTCATCCGCGCCGCACGTGAGCGGATGTGGGGGCTGCCTGTGGAAATCGCCGCGGCCGCCAGGCCCTGACCTACGGCTCAGGCCGGAACTCCCTGACGCCGGCGGAGTAGGCCACAATCATGTCGGCATCCTCATCGCCGATGTTGCGGGCGACGTGGGGCACGCCCGCAGGCACGACGATGACCTCGCCCGCCTCGGTGATGACCTTGTCGGCGCCGACGATGTGCTCCAGCCGCCCGTGCAGGAGATACAGCATCTCCTCGCAGTTGGGGTGGCTGTGCCGGGGGTTGGAACATCCCCGCTTGATGATGACGCGGCCCACGACCATGCCCTGCGCGTTGCCGATGTCCTTGCCCGCAAGCCAGCGCAGGCTTCCCCAGTCCTCGTCAATGCGTTTGGCCTCTATATCTGCAAGCGTGCGGATGTGATAATCCATGTGCGTTTTCCTCCTGTGGGCGTGCGCAGCGGATTATACGCGTATAGGCGAAGCGCGGCAACTGGCCGCATGGGGTCCCCCCCGAAGCCTCGCCGGATGGGGGGAGGCCGACGGCAGGCGACGGGCGTCGGCGGCTCCCCGCCCGCGCAGGGTAAAGGAGCGGGGGCGAAAAACCCTTGACGGCTGATGCGGGTATGGTATAATTGCACGTGTGTAGTTGGGTACCCGTATGGGTGTTCAGAGTGTGAGGCATCCCGAGATGGATAGTGCGGTGGAGACCCTTCCCGTGGCAGGGATCGCCGAATTCTGTCGGCGTTGGCGGATTCGCGAACTGGCGGTATTTGGGTCCGTCTTGCGCCCGGATTTCGGCCCAGAGAGCGACATTGATGTGATGGTAACTTATGAGGATGGCGCGGATTGGAGCCTGCTTGATCACATCAGAATGGAACAGGAACTCCGAGACCTTTTTCAGCGAGACGTTGACCTGGTAACAAAGCGCGCTGTTGAAAACAGCCAGAATTGGGTGCGCCGCGAGGAGATCCTGGGCACGGCTTCTGTAATTTTCCCCAGCGACAAGGTGGCCTATGGAACGAGATGAAGGCACTCTGTTGGATATTGCGAAGGCAGCGCGGGCAGTGCTAGCATTCATAGAGGGCTTACAACAGGAACAATTCCTTGAGGATTTCAAGACCCAGTCCGCCGTGCTTTATCAATTGATTGTGATGGGCGAGGCGGTCAAACGGTTGTCCACCGCGTTGCGCCAGCAGCATCCAGAGATACCCTGGACGCTGGTGGTTGGAATGCGAGACCATCTCACATGGATATGATGTGGTGGACTGGGATGAAGTTTGGATGACGGCAACGAGGGATGTGCCCGAGTTGTTGGGCAAGATAGAGCCCTTGTTGCCGCGCGAAGGTTCAGAGCGGAAGTGAGTCGCCGCCCAGAGCAATAGGGCAGCAGACAGGCCCAATCGTCCAGAAGGGCCTGCCTGCCTCATCTGCCGGCTGCTCGCGGATTCTACATCCGCGACTTGCGCGCGCCGGTCTCAATCTGCTTCCACGCGACGACGACGGCCACGGTCAGGATGGCGGCCAGCACCGCCTCGGGCAGGCCGTTGGCGATGGCGATGGGCGGCAGCGCGCTCCACGGCAGGTGCTTGAACAGGCCGATGGCGCCGAGCACCAGCACCGTGTTGGTGAGCGTGCCCAGGATGCCCGCTACGGCCAGCGCCAGCGGCTCATTCACCTTTTTGAGCGCCTTGTATCCCAGCCACGCCACAACCCCGATGAACAGCCGTGGCAGCACCGAGATGACCGGGTTCTGGAACCACACGTCCACAGGGCCGGTGGGGGCCAGCGCGGCCTGGAGCAGGCTGAACAACCCGAAGATCAGCCCGATGGCCGTGCCAACCACGGGGCCTTCCAGCACAGCGCCGATGATGACGGGCACGTGCATGATGGTGAGGGCCGCGCCCGCGACCCACGGGATGAACCCAAGATGGGTCCAGCCGAGGAAGACGGCGAGCGCGCCCATGACGCCCGCGATGACGATTTTGCGCGCCGGTGTGGACTTGGCAACCGCTTCTGTTGACATAATCGCCTCCTTTGCTATCTCCAAAGTGTGGATATCGCCCGCCATACCAGTGCGTCGGCGGGCGTCGCGCCAGCCGCGAGCGCCGCAGCCAGGACGACGACAACCAGTGCGAGCATCGCGTAGTCGGATGCCCGCGCCCGGAAGTGGACCAGGTACGTTCGCCCCTTGCCCCCGGTGTAGCACCGCGCCTCCATGGCCAGGATCAGGTCTTCGGCGCGCTGCAGCGTGGAGAGGATGAGGGGCACCAGCAGCGGGATGAGCCTTCGGAAGCGCCGCACGAAGTTCCAGCCGCGCCCCGCTCCGAAATCCGCGCCCCGCGACGCCTGGGCTTTCATGAGGCGTTCGGTCTCCTGGGCGAGGAGCGGCACGAAGCGCAGGGCAACGTTCAGCGTTAGGGCGAATTCGTGCGCGGGCAGGCCGACGCGCTGCAACGGGCGCAGGAGGTGTTCTGTCCCGTGGGTGAGTTCTGTCGTGGTGGTGGTGAACGAGAGCAAACTCAGCCCCCACACCAGCACCGAGAACTTCAGGAACAGCAGCGCCACCGCGACCGCATCCCGCGCGGTGAGCGTGATGAAAGCCCACCGCCAGAACACCGTCGTGTTGGCGTCGTTCTGTGGGATGGCAATGGCCTGCAGGATGCCCAGGATGGCCAGGAACGGCAGCATGGGCTTCACGCCCGAAAGCGCGTAGCCGAGGGGAATCCTGGCGGCCAGAAACCCCACGAGGACCAGGGCGAACGAGAGGCACAGTCCCGCGATGCTGGACATCGCGGTAACCGCGACGACGAGCAACAGCCCCGCGAGCAACTTGATTCGCGGGTCGGCCCGATGGACGGCCGAACCGGTCGGCAGGTACTGCCCAAGCGTTACTGTGCGCAGCAGTTCAAACTCGGACGCGCTCATCGGCCAACCTCACAATCGCCTGCGCGAGTTCTTCCAGCGAGAGTACGTTCGTGGGGACAGGGCAGCCGCGCAGCGCCAGAGCGTGCGCCAGTGCCGTCGCGGAGGGTAGCCCCAACCCGAACTCTGCGAGCCAATCGGGGTTTGCAAACACCTGGCGGGTCGGCCCCGAGTGCGCGATCTGCCCGTCGGCGACGATGTAAACACGATCGGCCAGGAGCGCGACATCATCCATGTTGTGCGACGAGAACACGATGGCCCGGTCTGCCCGTCGCCACTGCTGGAGCAACGCGATGAGATCTTCGCGCCCCTTGGGGTCTAATCCCGCTGTCGGCTCGTCCAGCGCCAGGATCTGCGGGGCCAGCGCCAGGACTCCCGCCAGGGCTAGCCTACGCCGTTCGCCTCCGCTCAAGGCGAGGGTGAGGCGGTCTTTGTACGCCTCAAACGGGAGCCCAACGGCATTCATCGCATCCCGCACCCGTTCCCGCGCCTCGTCAATGGACGCGCCGAACATGAGGGGGCCGAACGCCACGTCATCGCCCGCGTACCGCTCAAACAACTGCGCCTCGGGCTGCTGGAACACCAGCCCCACCCGCTTGCGGAGCGCGCGCACATCGCATCGGGGGTCGGCGAGGTCGTATCCGAGCACGCGCACGCGCCCCGAATGCGGCCGCAGCAGGCCGTTGAGGTGCTGGAGCAGCGTGGACTTGCCCGAGCCGGTCGGCCCGATGATGGCGACGGTTTCGCCTGACCCCACCTCCATGTGGACGCCCCGCAGGGCGCGATTTTCCAGGGGCGTGCCCTGCAGGTAGGTGTAGTGGACGTCGTCCAGCGCGATCCATGGGTCTTGCGCTGCGACGGTCGGCGAGGGCAGATCTACCCCGTTGCTTGCCTCATCGGCGGGTGCTGGGGTTCTGGGAGCGGTTCCTGCTGTGGCGAGGGACTTACAGACGGCATCCGCCAGCGCTTCGGAGTCCAGGATGTCGGTCGGGAAGTCGGGCCAGTGGTGGGCCAGGCGATGCGCAAGGCGCGCCACGGGTGGCGCTTCCAGTCCGCATTGTTCCAGCAGCGCGGCGTCGCCGAAGATCCGTGCGGGAGACCCTTCGGCCACAATCTGCCCGTCGGACAGCACGACGATACGGTCGGCCTCCACGGCCTCGCTCATGGAGTGCGTTACGGCGATGATGGTGGTGCCTGCGTCGTGGAGCCGCCGGAGGATGTCCAGCAGCGCCGCCTTGCCCGCGGGGTCCAGCATGGCGGTCGCCTCGTCCAGGACAAGGCAGAGGGGCTTCATGGCAAGCGCGGCGGCGATGGCGAGGCGCTGCTTCTGCCCGGCGGAAAGCAGATGCGACGCCCGCTGGCCCTGCCCTTCCAGCCCCACCGCGGCCAGGGCTTCCGCAACCCGCGTCGGCAGTTCCTGGTCGGGGACGCCGAGGTTCTCCGGACCGAAAGCGACATCGTCTTCCACAATCGTGGCGACAATTTGGTTGTCGGGGACCTGAAAGACCATCCCGACGGTGCGGCGGATGTCGCGGATGTGCGCGCGGTCTCGGGTGTTCCAGCCGTTCACCCAGACATCGCCGTCATCGGGCACGAGAAGCGCGTTCAGGTGGCGGGCCAGCGTGGATTTGCCGGATCCGTTCGCTCCCACAATGGCGACGTACTCGCCTGGGTTCACGGTCAGGCTCACATCCCGAAGGGCCGGCCTCCCCGTCCCTGCGGGGTATGTGTAGGATATGTTCTGCACGCGGATGAGGGGTTCTGTCATACTCACCCAAAACGAATCGCGGGCCCCGGCAACCGGAAACCCGCGATGATAGCCCAACCGATCCTGCCGGTCGTCTCGGGCGCGTTG
>JACIWU010000001.1:0-69979 GCA_014360805.1 Chloroflexota bacterium | reverse complement strand
GTTGGATCCAAGCGCCTGGGATCTACGGATGCTATTCGTTTGTAAGTCAGGCTCACCCCCGCTCAGCGGTGGATGGCAGATTCAGTATAGCGCAGATTGTGAACCGTGTCAAGCGTTGGTCCCCGCCTGGAGCGCCTCGGCTTGAGCGAGGACTTTCTTGGTCTTGTCGGCGACGGCCAGGTTGCCCTGCCGCACCAGGTCTTCCGCGATGAGGCCCATGGCATCCAGAAGTTCGGGCGTAACCAGGGCCGCGTTGTCCCGCAGGATTTGCATGGTGCCGTCCGGATAGGGCGCGGCCAGTAGTTGGTTGAGCAGTTGGACTTCCGGCGGCGCGGCCTCCTGGATGAGGCGGATCGCGATGTCGCCGATGCGCTCCATGCGCTCCACCCATTCGTCCTGCTGCTCACGTTCGGCGGCGTTCAGGTTGGCGCTCAGCACGACGAAGAAGGCCTCGTTGATCTCATTCAGATGCTCGCGGAGGTAGGCTTCGGGGTCTTCGGCCTGGAGCGCGCCGCTCAACAGGGTCGTGGCCTGGTTGATGACCTGCTTGGACGCGGCGTCCATCTCTTCGGCAACCTGGACGATCCGCGCCCGCATGCCCGCCAAGCGTTCGGCTTTGGCGTGATCGCCCTGGGCCTTGGCCGCCTCCATCTGCGCGGTGATTTCCTGGAAGAACGTGTAGTCCATCAGCGGCCGCCCCACGCTCACCAGCGTTCGGAAGTCGTCGTCATTGTCGGCTTCTTGGAGCAGCGCGACAAGGCCCTCGCGGCTCAAAAGGCCTCTGCTCCCCTCGCCGGCGATTTCCTCTCCCACGGGGATGCCGAATTCCTGCATGAGCCGAAGGCTCAGAGAGTTTAGCGCCTGGGCCACACGCTCCTGGCCGTTGGCCTGCGCCGCCTCGGCCGATGCCGTCAGCGTCTGGAAGAAGTCAAAGTCAATCTTGTCACGGTTCTGGTCCAGGACTTGCTGGAAGGCCGCGGGGTCGGTCGCGCGGAGCATCTCGTTGATGAGGTCCACATGGGCGCGCTGGGCCTCCATCATCTCTTTCGTAACCCCATCTGCCTGAAGTATGGTCTCGGCCATGCTTTGCATGGTGAAGAACATCTTGGGCTGGAGGAGGTAGGCCTTCCGCTGTTCCGGCGGCAGCGAGTTCATCACGGCGTTGGTCAGTTCGCCCAGCACCCGCTGGCGCTCGGCCTCGTTGGCGCCGAAGGATGGCGGCATGTAGGCCAGGAGCAACTCCTTGGATCGGTCGTGGTACACAAAGGGCAGGTTCAGCGCGCCTTCGGCCCCACAGGCGGGACACCGCGCCACGTTCACCCGCCCGGAGAGGAGTCGGGTCTTGGCGGTCGGGTCCTTTTCCAGGTCCAGGATGCGCTCGGCGGTCGCGCCAAACTGGTGTCCACATCGGCTGCAGGTCGCAGGGGTGATTCCTTGATTGAGCATTTCTCGTTTCCTTTCATCGTGCGGCATATAGGGAGCGGGGCCCACTGCCCCGTTGCCGTGTCCGGTGAGACAGGTGCGGCGAGGCGCAGATGCTCCGCGTGCTTCACAACATGTCGGCCTGCGTCGCACGCAGGCCCGGCATCAGTGTACCGCAGCGGGCGCAAAATGTCAATTCGCGCTTGCCGGGTGGCGCTTTTCGGGTTTTGGGCCATGCATGGCCACCGAGGGTCTTCGGATTCATCCCATGGATAGCGGGCCTACCTGATGAGATTCAGCCCCTGGTCAAGGGCCAGCCGAATCCAGCGGGCGAAAACCGTGGGGTCTATGGCGTACACGATGGCAAAGGAGGTTACCAGGATGATGGCCGCCAGCGATTTGGTGTAGCGCCCGCGCGTCCGTGCAATCAAGATGAGCGACAGGACGGCCAAGATCGCGGGGCCGACCACGGTGATGTCGCCGATGGGGACCTCGTACCCGGCGACGTAGCGCTCTTCCTCGCCGAGAAAGCCCGCCAGGTCAAAGTGGATACCCAGCGCCACGAGAAAGACCTCGGCGATGAGGACGAGCAGGAGCACCCAGGACGCCCAGCGGGTGGATGCGCCCTCGGTTCGGTACACTTCGTACACGGCGGTGGGGATGAGCAGGAGGATCGTGATGAGTGGGCTGGAGCGCAGGAGCCCCAGCACGATGCCCGCGAGGGCGATGATGCCCAGGATGACGCATAGGGTACCTGCATGTTTGGTTGGCTTGGCCATGAGGCCTCCTTTCGTGAGGCGCGTTGCCCTTTGGTTATTGGCGCGCACGCGGCGCGGTGAATCCCACAAAGAATCGCGGAATGTCGCCCAGTCTGTATTCGGCGCGAACACTGTAGGAGATGGCACTGCCGGTGGCGTCGCGAATCTGGACCCGCTTGATGTCGGCCCACGTGCCGGGCAGCGGTCCGAACGCCGTCTGATCCAACGGCGCCACAGTTCCCAGACGGGCGTCGCCCAGCCAGATGGTCGCCTCGCTCTGCGAGTAGTTGCGGACGACGAGCAGGAAGATTCCGGTAACAGGCTCCGGGCATGCGCTGGAGCCTGCCGACGGGACGCGGATGAGGATCACCGGCTGTGTGTAGCCTTCAAGGCGCTGCGGTTGCACGTCGGCCTGGACAAGCACTTCGCCGTCGCCGGCCCGCACCGACACGTGCATCCCCTTGTCCGATGGGGTCGCAGGCCCCGCGATGGTGCTGATCTGGACCGAGCAGGGCTGCAGTTCGTACACGATGCGGTCGTACAGGGCAACGGAGACGGGCTGGGTCGTCTGGTTCTCTATGACCAAGTCGTAGGTAGCGTCGCAGCCGGCGAGAAGGCACGCCGCACCGACGAGGAGCACCAACAGGCCGAGTCGCCTTCCCATGTGCCTTGCGCTCATCCTACCCAGACCTCCCGCCCGCCCACACGATTTCCCAAATGGGCGGAAGCCACGGGTTCCACTCGTAAATCTGCTGGACTTCCACCCCTTGCATTTCGTATGGGTTGTTGTCCCAATTGTACAGGCCGCCCTTGAGGTAGTTGGGCACATACCGGATGCCTTTGTGGCGATACTGGAGGACATGCGTGTATTCGTGCATGAGGAGTGGACGGTTGTTGCGCTCGCTCTCCAGGATAAGGATGGTGTTGCCCCATGTCCAACCCGTGGTGTTGGGCGGGATGCCGCCTGCGGGGAAGTTGCGCACGTAGGCGATGCGCGTGCCGTCGGGGCCTGGCTCCAGTTTCCACAGGGCGAGGAGCACGCCGACACCGGAGTAGAAGGCAGCGCCGTGCCCTCCGGGTTTGCCGATTTGGCTGAGCAAGTCGCCGCCGAGAAGGTCCACGAGCCGATAGTACACCTGCCAGTCGCGGTCCAGCCACTCGCCATTCGGGCCGGTGCCCGGATAGCGGAGGGACAGGAGATGGTCCTGCCAGTCCTGCTGGTTGGGGGCGCGCCCCTGGGCGGATTGGAAGTCGGCCACCCAGTCGGGGTCGGGGGGCGGTGGTGGGCCGCCCTCCACATTTTCGCGCAACCGAAGCGGGGTGGCGATGGGCCACCCGATGAAAATCCCCAGACTTCCCTTTGCTGTCATCTTGATTCCTCCCGCGCCCCGTAGGGTGCTGCCAGAAAGCCCCGACTCGCATTGTACAGCACAAGTGTCAGACTGTAAAGCACTTGCGCGATGCGGCGAGGTCGCCTATACTTGCCGCGTAAAACTCACGCACGACAGGAGGACGCTGGCATGGACTGGGGGATGCGGAATCGTTTGGCGCAGTTGATTCAGCCCGATGGGCATTGTTTCTTCCTGCCGATTGACCACGGCTATTTCCAGGGGCCGACGCGACGGCTAGAGAAGCCCGGCGAGACGGCGCGGCCTCTCCTGCCCTACGCCGACGCGCTGTTCGTTACGCGGGGCGTCCTGCGGGCGTGCATTGACCCCGCGAACACGAAGCCCATCATCCTGCGCGTGTCGGGCGGCACGAGCATGGTGGGCAAGGACCTGGCGCACGAGGGGGTTACCACATCTATTGAGGACATCATCCGGCTGAACGCCGCGGCGGTGGGCGTGTCCATTTTCGTCGGCAGCGATTACGAGCATGAAACGCTCATGAACCTGGCGAATCTGGTGAACGCCTGTGAGACCTACGGCATTCCCGTGATGGCGGTTACGGCGGTGGGCAAGGAACTAGAAAAGCGCGATGCGCGGTATCTGGCCCTGTGCTGCCGCATCGCCGCTGAACTGGGCGCCCGCGTCGTGAAGACCTACTGGTGCAAGGATTTTGAGAAGGTGGTGGAGGGCTGTCCGGTGCCGGTGGTCATGGCGGGCGGGCCGCGATGCGACACGGAGCGCGAGGTCTTTGACTTCGTGTACGATGGGATGCAGCGCGGGGCTATCGGGATCAACCTGGGGCGCAACATCTGGCAGAACGATCATCCGGTGGCGATGGCGCAAGCGCTGCGGGCTATCGTACACGAGGGGGCCACCGCCGACGAGGCCGAGGCGATATTCCGCCGACTTGTCGCCGAGTAGGCCCAATTGCGGGTGCAGACGATGGACTTGTTTACACGCGCAACGCAGATTCTCCGCGAGTTCAAGGGCGAGCGGTACGTCTTTGGCGTCGGCGCGCTTCGGGAGACGGGGGCGCTGGCGGCGGAACTGGGGCGCCGCGTGGCCCTTGTGCGCCCGCGCTCGCACGGGGCCGATGTGGTGGAGCAAGTCTCCCAGTCGCTGGCGGACGCGGGCGTCCACGCGGTCGGCCAGGTTGTGGGCGCAGCCCCGAACGCGCCCCGCGAGGATGTGGCGCGCATTGCTGCGGAATTGGCCACGCTTGCGCCCGATGCCGTCGTCGCCATCGGCAGCGGGAGCACGCTGGACGCGGTCAAGGCCGCTTGCGTGCTGTGGGCGCTCGGCGGGACGATGGACGAGTACTTCGGCGTGGGGCGGGTCTCGGCGCGGCTGGCGGAGACCGGCGCAGCGTTGGCGCCGATGCTGGCCGTGCAGACAGCCGCCAGTTCCGGCGCCCACCTGACGAAGTACTCCAACATCACCGACGCGCGCACGGGGCAGAAGAAACTCATCGTGGACCCGGCCATTGTGCCCGCGCGCGCTGCGTTTGACTACGGCGTTACCCGCTCCATGCCGCCTGACCTGACCGCCGACGGCGTGGTGGACGGGATGGCCCATGCCCTAGAGGTGCTGTACGATTCGGTGGGCAAGCCGTACTACGACACCATGGCCGAGGTCGCGCGCTTGGTGTTCGGACTGGCCGTGAACTTCGCCGAGCGCGCGGTCAGAAATCCAGCCGACTTGGAGGCACGCGTGGCCCTGGGACTGGCGACCGACCTGGGGGCCTACGCCATCATGCTGGGGGGAACCGGCGGCGCGCATCTCACGAGTTTCTCGCTGGTGGACATCCTGAGCCACGGGCGCGCGTGTGGCATCATGAACCCGTACTACGCAGTGTTCTTCGCCCCGGCCGTGGAAGGCCCGCTTCGCATTGTGGGCGAGGTCTTCCGCGAGGCCGGCATCACCGACGCGCCATTGGCACGCCTGCACGGGCGCGACCTGGGCATCGCGGTGGCCGAGGCCATGATGGCGTTCCATCGGCGCATTGGATTGCCGACCGCGCTCGGTCAAGTCCCCGGCTTCTCGGAGGCGCACATTGAGCGGGCGTTGGAGGCCGCCAAAGATCCGCAACTGCGGATGAAACTGGAGAACATGCCGGTGCCGCTGACGCCCGAAACGGTGGAGGAGTACATGAGGCCGTTGCTGGAGGCGGCGCGCGACGGCGACCTGACGCGCATCAAGTCGGTTCGCTGACGGGCGAGTGGGGAGGCGGTATGAGGGTGCGCCTTGCGTATGGGAAGCAAGGGCTGTGGGTGGATTTGCCCGACCGCAACGTTACGGTGGTGGAGCCGCGGTACGTGCCTGGACTGCCCGATGAGGCCGAGGCCATCCGCGCCGCACTGCGAGCGCCCATCGGCAGCCCGCCGCTGAAGGAGTTGGTCAAGTCTTCGGATACCGTGGCCATCGTCTTCAGCGATCTCACGCGGCCTCAACCGCGGGACCGGATGCTGCCCGTCCTGCTGGCCGAAATCGCCCACGTGCCGCGCTCGCAGATCGCGCTCATCAACGCGCTGGGCACCCACCGACCCAATACGCCGGACGAACTCCGCGCCATGCTTGGGCGCGAGGTTGCGGAGTCGTACCGGATTGTGCAGCATGACGCGTGGTCGGACGACCTGGTGTATCTGGGGCGCACGTCGTACGGGCACGAGGTTCGCGTCAATGCCGACTACATGCGCGCGGACGTGCGAATCCTGACCGGATTCATTGAGCCGCATTTCTTCGCGGGTTTTTCCGGCGGGCCCAAGGCGGTGCTACCCGGGGTTGCCAGCGCGGACGCGGTGCTGGGCAACCACGACGCGCGGATGATCGGCGACCCCCGCGCTACGTGGGGCGTAACCGAGGGCAATCCGGTGTGGGAGGAGATGCGGGAAGTGGCGCTGATGACCGCGCCGACCTTTCTGCTCAATGTAACCCTGAACCGCGACAAGCAGATTACGGGCGTCTTCGCGGGGGACATGCTCCAGGCTCACGCGGCCGGCGCGAAGTTTGCCGCCGATGCTGCGTTGGTGCCGGTTCCCCACCCCTTTGATATCGTGATCACGAGCAACTCCGGTTACCCCCTGGACTTGAACCTGTACCAGGCGGTCAAGGGGATGTCGGCCGCCGCCCAGGTGGTGAAGCCCGGCGGTAGCATCATTGTTGCGGCCGAATGCTGGGACGGGATTCCCGACCACGGCGAGTTCAAGCGGCTGCTACAACTGGCACCCACTCCGCGCGCCCTGCTGGAAATCCTCGCTTCGTTGGAACATCCTGTGCAGGATCAGTGGGAGGCGCAGATTCAGGCGCAAATCCAGATGAAAGCCGACGTGTATGTGAGGAGCGACTACCTGGACGGCGATACGCTGCGCAGCGTGATGTTGAACCCGTGCGAGTCCATAGAGGCCACCGTGGCGAGCCTTGTGGAACGCTACGGCCCCGACGCCACCATCTGCGTCCTGCCCGAAGGCCCGATGACGATTCCCTACGTCGGCGCTCGGTCGTAAACCTTGTTGCCTCGCACGAACGTTATCGCCACCTCTCCATCGGCGCCCAGCACCACCAGGTTCCCATCGGAGCCGACGGACAGTTGTCCCATGCGTCCGTCCACGCCGAGCGCGCGGGCCGGATTGAGCGTCGCCATGCGGACGGCGTCGGCCATGCTAGCACCTGCGAGCGCCACGGCGTTGCGCACGCAGCGATCCAGCGTGGCCGTGCTGCCGGCTAATCCGCCGTCGGGAAGCGTGGCGCGGCCGCCTCGCACGTCCACCGTTTGCCCCAGCCACTCGTGAGTCCCGTCAGGTTGTCCGGCCCAAGGCGATGCGTCGGTGATGAGCACGACCCGCTCTGGCCCCAGGCAGCGCAGGAGTACCCTCATCGCGGCGGGGTGGACATGGACCCCGTCGGCGATGAGTTCGGCAGTGGCATGGTCGGATGCGAGGACGGCGCCGAGAGCGCCTGGGTCGCGATGGTGGAACCCGCGCATGGCATTGAAGGCGTGGGTTACATGCGTGAACGGCCCGCGCAAGGCGGCCGCTGCCGCGTCGCAGTCGGCATCGGTGTGGCCCATGGCGACGACAGCGCCCGCTTCCCGAAATCTCGCTGTGGCATCGGTCGCGCCGGGGAGTTCGGGGGCCAGAGTTACCATGCGAATCCAGCCGCGACCTGCGCGAATGAGCGTGTCCACGTCGTGCGGCGTCGGGAGGCGCAGCCAGGAGCGCGGGAAGGCACCGCACCTATCGGGGTTGAGGAACGGGCCTTCCAGGTGGATGCCCAGGGCCTGCGCGCCCGGCAAGTCCGTGTCCAGCGCGTCGGCGTAGGCGCGCACGAGGCGGAGTAGAGCATCCGCGTTGGGAGCGGCGAGGGAGCAGAGGAAGGCGGTAACGCCATGGCCCGCCGCCCACTCGGAGTAGGCGCGGAGTTCGCCGGTAGCGTCGCCGGTTCCCCCGAACGCGATCCCATTCCCGCCATGGGTGTGGATGTCTATGAACCCCGGCGCAAGGGTGTAGCCTTCCAGGTTCAGCGAGCCGCCGCCTACGTCGGGCGCGCGCTCCGCCGGCCCGGCGTAGGCGATGCGGCCCTCGTCGGAGACGAGGAGCGCGCCGCGGTCCACCTGCGCCGCGGGCGTCAGCAGCGTGGCATTGCAAAGCAGGAGGCTCATCGTGCTCCCTGGCGCAGCCGTTGCGGGTGCACCGGCAAGCCTGTGCGCCTCATGCTATTCCCGTACATAGACTTGCCTCGGCGCCAAGAGGTCGGGGAAGCGGTCCGTCAAGGCGAGGCGCATGGAGTAGCACAGGTGGCAGGCATCCGCATAGCCCTCCGCGTGCGGCAACCGGTACTCCTCGGCCAGGCGGGTTGGGCCGCCCCGTACCAATGGGCCTACGACCGGATGCGCGTCGGGACTATACTCTCGTACCAGCGCCGCGAGCGGCTTTTCCCACAGATTCCCCATGCACAACCCTTGGCAGAGATGGACCCAGCCGAAAGCGTCCACGTGGACGCGCTCGGGGTTGCGCAGGTCCTCGTGGGGGCATTCGGTGAACCTTCGCCAATCTTGGCGCGGAAGCCCCTCGGTCAGTTTCTCGGCGGCTCGGCCTCGGAACATGACGTTGCCGCCCACAATCGGCGCGCCTTTCTCCCTCGCGCCAGGTTCGGTTGCCACGCGCGGCATCTCTATGCAAATGGTGCCCACAGGCAGGTCCAACAACTTGGCGGCTTCCAGAGCGCGCTTGGCGGCGTTGTCTGGTGTGTCAAAGTGGAAGGCGTCGTCGCTGAGGCTCAAATCCGAAATGCCCAAGTCCCGCAGAGGCCGTAACCAAAGCATCGCATCCTGGACCGTGGTGGCGAAGTAAGCGTTGGTAACCACGCCGGTCTTGAATCCCAGGTCGCGCGCCAGGCGAATCCCCTCCAACATAAGCGGGTAGTACAGAAATGGCTCTCCGCCCTCAAAATAGACCGCGTCCACTGTGCCCAGGTCGGCCGCCTGCGCCAACACCTGCGCGATTTGGTCCAGCGTGAAGGTGCCCGTGGCGCGGGGGCTGCTGAAGACGAAGCAGTGATCGCATTCGCTGGTACATGCATACGTTAGCAAGAAGTGAATTCCGGTCAGCATTCCATGGCTCCCTAGAACCTTCGCCTGCGGCGCTCAGGTTTGGCAGCGCGGGCAGATGTAACTTGTAGTGGACCCTACACGCAGTTCCTCAATCGGTGTGCCGCAGGCCGGGCAGGGTTGCCCCGTCCGGTAGCCCACCTGCAAGTGCTCATGGTACGTGCCCTTGTTACCCCAGATGTCCTGCTCGCCCGGACCGCCGCCCCAGCGGATGCCCTCCTCCAAGACGTAGCGAATGGCCGCGTGCAGCCGCTGCACATCGGCGAAGTCCAGCGTATTGGCGGGGCGCAGGGGGTGCAGGCGCGCGTGCCACAGGATGTCCTGGATGTACACGTTGCCGATGCCCGCGATGAAGGACTGATCCAGCAAGTACTTCTTGATTGCGCCGCGCCGGCCCCGGAGCATCTCGGCGAGGCGCTCCGGCGTGAAATCCCCGGCCATCGGATCCGGGCCCAGTTTTCCGATCTGCGGGTGTGCGTCCAGCCCACCAGGCGGGATCACATGCACACTTCCGAACCACCAGAAATGAATCCACAGTTGCGCGCCGCCCGACAGGCGCAACACAACCCGCTCGCGTGCGGGGTCTGGGACTTCGTCGGGGCTGTGTAGCCGCACCTCGCCGCCCATGCCCAGATTCAGCGCCAGGACAGGACCGCCGTCCAGGGAGGCCAGCGCCCACTTGCCCTTCTGGCCCACTGCGCCGAACACCCGCCCAAGGATGGCCTCGCGGAACCGGTCGGGCGGCAGGTTCACACACTTGGGCTGATTGACATCCGCCCCTGTGATTGTCAGGCCGGGCAGGGCTTCGTTCATGCTGCGGGCCAGGATGTAGATGTCGGGGTACTCGGGCATTGCGGCCTCCTTCGGAATCCCTGCCCCCACGGGGCCGGCTGGCGGCGTCGGGATGTCCGGGATCATTTGTGGCTTGCCGTCGGATGCGAAGCATGGCGGGATGAGCGAGGCGCGCTGGGCTAGAGCGCCAGGGCTCCCACGATGTACGGCACAAGCGCAACGAGAGCCATCGCCGGGTGCCCCCGCCGCGTCGCATTCTGCCGGTCCCAACTGAACAGATACAACGCCATGCCGAAGGCGAGAAGGCCCCCTACGCTCAAGATCGCCACGGCGACCCATGGGTTGACCTCTGTGGCCTGCCCCTGCGACAGGCCTTGAAATGCATAGAGGCTATACGTTGGCGGGAGCAAGAGGCCCACTTTGCGGAGTGCGGCGGGCAGGATGGTTGTGGGCACCATCATCCCGCTCAGCATCATGGAGGGCAGGTAGACGAGTTGTGACCACAGGATGGTAACCCGCGTGTTCGCAGAGATCACGCCGATGAGCGCGCCCACTCCGGCGCACGTGAATGCTGTCAGCAGGCACAGCAGTGCGAAAGCAACCCAGTTGACCGGGGCAGGCGCTTTGAACAGCGGGGTGCCCGTGAGAGCAACGATGAATGCCACGATAACCGCATGAAAGGCAGTCGTCAGGGTCGGGATGCTCAGGATGGAGACGGCCGGCACGCCGTTGACCTTGAACGAGCGGAAGATGCCTCCTTCGCGCGCTTCTACCAGGGGGTTCGGCAGGCCCAGTATGGTGGCCGATAGGACCGCAAAGAGGGCCATGGCGGGTATCATGGTTTCCACAAACAGCGGGTTGATTTGGCCCATCATCACGCCCATCATGAGGTAGAACCCCAGGGGGAACAGGTAGTTGAGCAGAAGCAGGTCCTTGTTGCGTAGGCCGGTGCGGAACTCAAAGGCGAAGTGATTGACGAACGCTCTCATTGGACACCTCCCGCGTTGGTGATTTCCAGAAACCGTTCTTCGAGCGAGGGTCGTTCCACTCGCAAGTCTATGAGCGCATCGCCGTGAGCCTCAATGTGGGCGAGAATCGCCGAGAGCGTTGGCCCTATTGTTGTCGTGAAGTATACAATATAGTCGTCCCGACTAGTCTGCACTGCCACGCCAGGGAATGGTGTCGTATGATGCATGAGGCTTCCATGTTCCGTGCGTGCGGAAACCTTCGTCAGTCTTGAGCCTGTCGCTGTCAACTCCCGCGGGGTCCCGATGGCGGCGATTTTCCCGCGAAGGAGGATGGCCACGCGGTCGCACATCTTCTCGGCTTCGGCCATATCGTGCGTAGCCAGGAGAATCGTCGTCCCCGCCTGTCGCAGTTCGCTCATCATCTCGTGCAGGTCTATGCGGGTCGCTACGTCCAACCCGGCTGTTGGCTCATCCAGGAAAAGCACGGGTGGGTTGTGGGCAGTTGCGAGCGCCAGGGTGAGGCGTCGCTGCTGGCCTGTAGATAGGGTCGCATACTGGGCTGACATCTTCTGGCCGAGGCCCAGTCGCCGTAGCAGATCCACGCGCACGGGAACTCGGTGGTAGGCGCAGAAGAATTGCATCGCTTCACAGACGGTCATGCTGCCTGGGAGCCCAGAGGTCTGTAGTTGTACGCCAATCAGACCGCGCAGTTTACGGGCTTCCCGGGAGGGATCTACTCCCATTACACGTAGCATTCCACCGTCGGCAGAGCGGAGTCCTTCTAGAGACTCCAATGTGCTCGTCTTCCCTGCCCCGTTGGGCCCTAGCAACCCGAAAATCTCGCCGTGGCGTACCTCAAAACTGATGTCGTCCACTGCTACCACTGAGCCATAGCGTTTCCGAAAACTGTTAACTTGGATAGCGATATCGTTCACCTGTGTACCTCCACACATCTGTGTTGCCCAACACTCGCGGCAGGCCCATATGGGAAGACAACAAGCATGCTCTACTCCGATGGGCGGAAACCCGCGGACGTCCGTTGGCGGCGCTGCGTGGTGCGGCGGGACTTGACGCCCCGCCCACCGAAAGCCTGCGCTAGGGGAGATTGCTCCACAGCACGTAGCGCGCCCAGTTTGGATCGCCGCTGAGGTGGACGTATTCTTTCTCCAGCCGCGCCTTGTGTCCGAGTTCTTCCCTGGCCAGTTCCTCAAACATGGCCTTGGCCTCGGGGTCCTGGGTACGTTTGACGGCGGCCTTGTAGAACGCGGCGGCCTGTTCCTCGGCACGGACGGCGATGGCCAGGGCCTCTTTCGCTGTCGTCGTCTCCACGATGTCGGCGCTCACCTCCCCGCCGCCCAGCGCCTGAATGATGGCGCTACAGAAGTAGGGAAGGTCGTCGGGCATGCGCGACGTGATGAGGTTCCCGTCGCGGACGACCGGCTCGTCAACCCAGGTGGCGCCTGCGTTGATCATGTCGTCCTTGATCGCGAAGAAACTGGTTACCCGCCGCCCTTTGAGAATGCCCGCGGAGATCGGCACCCAACCCGCGTGGCAGATGGCGGCGATGACCTTGCCCTGCTCAAACGCCTCACGCACGAGTTTCAGGACAGCAGGGTAGCGGCGCATGCGGTCGGGCGCGTAGCCCCCAGGGATAATGACCGCGTCAAAGTCGGCGGCGGACACCTGGTCTGCCGGCACATCCACGGTAACTGGGTACCCGTGTTTGGACGCATACGTGGGGCTACTGCCTGTGCCGACGATTTTTACCTCGGCTCCGGCCTCGCGCATTCGGAGCGTCGGATACCAGAGTTCCAGTTCTTGGTACATCTCTTCGGCCAATACAGCCACGCGTTTTCCCTTGAGCGTCATGAGCAAACCTCCTTGTGGTCGCAAGATTTGACAGGGAGTATCGGACACATACAGTATAGCGGATACGCCACGGGGGCGCAATCGCGGGGGGTAGGCCAGTCGGGTATGGAAATCCGACCTACGGGTGGGTGGGCGGCTCTATCGTTAGCCACCGGGGTTCGGCAATGTCGGGTGCGGGAACCTGATCTGCGCCTTGGCTCGTTCCAGATTTCACGAATGGATTTGGCAACTGCGCCGGTTTGTGCTACAGTAGGTGGGCGCTGGTCCGTGTGGGGTGCGAAAGTGGTGTTGACATAATTGTCCATCCGTCGCAGTGATGCTCTGCCCATCAGGCACCAGGGAGGTTGCGATGATTACGGTTACGATCTGCGTTGGAAGTTCTTGCAGCGTGCGGGGTTCGGACGAGTTTGCGGACGCGCTGGAGCGGCTGATTCAGAAGGCGGGGTTGGAAGACCGCGTGCGGCTGGTGGGCGCGTTTTGCATGGAGCAGTGTTCCAAGGGCATCTCGGTGAAGGTGGGAGACCAGCAATATCGGGAGATTCATTTTCTGGAGGCGGAGTCGTTCTTTGAGAAGGAGATTCTGCCTCGTCTGGAGCGTGAGAAGAAACCATGACGCATTCCGTAGTGAGCACAAATGTCGCGCGTTGCCGCGACTGTTACCGATGCGTACGGACTTGCCCCGTGAAGGCTGTCCGAGTGCAGAGCGGGCAGGCGCAGGTCGTGGCGGAGTTGTGCATTGTGTGCGGCTCGTGCGTGCGCGCGTGCCCGCAGGGCGCCAAAAGCGTGCGCGACGACCGTCCGGCGGTGCGCGAGGCGCTGGCCGCAGGCCGAACGCTCGTCGCCAGCGTTGCGCCCTCGGCGCCGGCCTATTTCGGCATCCAGTCCTTCGCGCAGATGGAGCAGGCTCTGCGCGCGTTGGGGTTCTCGGCGGCGCACGAGACGGCCTTCGGCGCGGAGATGGTGGGCCATGCGCACCGCGAAGTGATGGAAGCCGAACCCAGTCGGTGGCCGGTGATTACCTCGTCCTGCCCTGTGGTGGTGAATCTGATTGAGATTTACTACCCCGATCTGATCCCGCATCTGGCCCCTGTGGTTTCGCCCATGATCGCGCACGGGCGTTGGCTGCGCCAGCGGTATGGCGAGGAGGCCTTTCTCGTCTTCATCGGGCCGTGTTTCGCCAAGAAGGGCGAAATCCGCGAAGAGGCGGTTGAGGGCGTGATTGACGCGGCGCTGACCTACGAGGAACTGTCGGAATGGCTGCAATCGGATGCGGTTGCCATGCCTGCGCCCCCCGATTTGCACGAGCACGTGCCCCGCGCCAATGCCCGCGTGTTCCCTGTGGAGGGGGGCCTGGTGGGCACGGCGAATCTGGACACCGATATTCTTGCGAGCGAAATCGTAACGACATCGGGGCTATCTGCCTGTGAAGACGTGCTCCAGAGCATTCGCGCCGGAACCCTGCGGGCGTCGCTCGTGGAACTCATGGCCTGCGAGGGCGGGTGCATCAACGGCCCGGGGATGGGCAAGGACATCGGCGTGTACCAGGCGCGACAGCGGGTGCTGGAGTATGCGGCGCGGCGCCAGCCCCAACCGCTGCCGTCTCGGTCGGAGTGGCCGCCGCTAACTCGGACCTATCGGGACAAAAGCGTTCCGCTGCCGGATTTTACCGAGGAGCAAATCCGCGAAGTCCTGCATCGGGTGGACAAGTACACGCCCGAAGACGAACTGAACTGTGGCGCGTGCGGCTATCCCACCTGCCGAGACAAAGCCATTGCTACCTTGCGCGGGCTTGCAGAGGCTACGATGTGCATCCCGTACACGCGCAAGCGGGCCGAGTCGCTCCGCCAGGTGATCATGGCTGTAACGCAGGACCCGGTGATTACGGTGGACACGCGGCTCCACATCCAAGACATGTCGCCCTCGGCAGAGGCGATGCTACGGTGTTCGCTCCCGCAGGTCATGGGGCACCCGCTGGACGAGGTCGCCCCGCCCGTCGTATTGCAGGGGTTTGAGTCGGTGCGCCGAACCGGCCAGCCCATCATCCGCCAGCGCCTTGCCCTCAACGGCCTCATCGTGGAGCAGACTATCGTCGCCGTGAAAGACCAGAACCTTATCGTGGGCATCCTGCGGGATGTTACCGAGCACGAGCAGCAGCGAGCCCAGTTGGAACGCATTCGCGAGGAAACGCTCCAGCGAACCCAAGAGGTGGTCATCAAGCAGATGCGCGTGGCCCACGAGATCGCGCAATTGCTGGGCGAGACGACGGCGGACGCGAAGATCATGCTGTCGCGGCTCGCCAAGTTGTTGGAGGAAGAGTCCGAGCCATGAGGCTGTTTGTTGAGATCGCGTGGAACAGCCTGGCCAAGCACGGGGAGGAACTCTGTGGCGACTGCGTGCGCGTGGCCACGACGCCGCAGTCCTTCATTGTTGTGCTTTCGGACGGCCTTGGCAGCGGGGTGAAGGCGAACATCATGGCCACGCTCACGGCGGAGATCGCTGCCTCCATGTTCCAGCGCGGCGCGTCGGTGGAGGAGGTCATCAGCACGCTGGTCGCCACGCTGCCCGAGTGCAGCGTGAGGAAACTGGCCTACGCGACCTTCGCGGTGCTGCTGGTGCAACGAGGGCGCGACGCCTATCTCGTGGAGTACGATACCCCGCCCCTGATTCTGATTCGGGAGGGGAAGATATGGGACGTGCCCCGCGTGGAGCGTGAGGTGGAGGGGCGCAAGATTCACGAAGCGCATTTCCTTCTGCAAGAAGGCGACTACATGGTGATGGTCAGCGATGGCTACGTGCATGCGGGGGTAGGCGGGTTGTACCGCCTGGGCTGGGGCTGGCAGAATATCGCCGTGTCGGTTCGACGTTGGGCGCAGACGGCCGGGGACGCGCATAGCCTGGCGCGCGCCCTGTCCAACACGGCCCTGCGGCTGTACGAAGGGAAGCCCGGCGACGACAGTACGGCGGTGGTCATGCGCGTTCGGCGGACCGTCGTCGCGAATGTGTGGACCGGGCCACCCGCCGACCGCTCGCAGGATGAGGCCGCCGTCGCGAAACTGATGAAGGCGCGCGGGGCGAAGGTCATCTGCGGGGGGACGACCGCCCAGATCGCGGCGCGCGTGTTGGGGCAAGAACTCCGGGTGGACTGGGTGCCGCCGAGCAAACGCAAGGGCGGCGCGCCTCGGGCGCGCGGCACGCCCCCCACAGCGCGGCTGGACGGGGTGGATTTGGTTACCGAGGGCATTCTCACGCTGGGGCAGACGGTGAGCCTGCTGGAGCACGCGCAGACGGCGAACGACGTGCCTCCAGGCGAGGATGCGGCCAGCCGCCTCGCGCGAATTCTCCTCTCCGCGGACGAGATTCATTTTCTGGTGGGCACAGCCATCAACCCCAATCAGGTGGCGGATGTGATTCGGGGCGAGTCCATGCGGATGCTCTACGTCAAGGAGTTGATCCGCCAGTTGGAGCAAAGGAACAAATCGGTTACACTGGAGACGATCTAGCACCGGCGGCATGCCGCAGTTGCATGCATATCTTTGGGGAGACGTAAGATGGAGACCAAGTCGCTCGTTTGGAATCGGAGTGCGGCCTGGATGGCCGCGGCGAAGTTGGCGCTTGCCCTGGCGGCGGCCCTCGCCATCACCAACATGGGGTTGCCGCAGTACCTTACCGGCCCGCTGGTCAACGCGCTGTTGCTGTTGACGCTGGAGTGGTGTGGGTTGAGTCAGGCGATTGTGGTGGGCATGGTTACGCCGATGGGCGCAGCGCTGCGGGGCATTCTGCCCCTGCCGCTGTGGGTCATGATTCCGTTCATCGCCGTGGGCAACGCGGCCTTTGTGAGCGTGTTCCGCCTGTTGCGGGGGCGCAGCCGCATCGCGGCGCTGGTGGCGGCGGCGGTGGTGAAGTTCGCCTGGCTGTACGCGGCGGTCGGGGTTCTCGTCGCATGGCCGCTGCGGGTGGCCGTCGGCGGCGAGGTGGCTACCGTCGCCATTCCGCAAGCCCTTGCCAACATGATGCGCTGGCCGCAATTGGGCACGGCTCTGGCCGGTGGGGTGATCGCGTTTGGCGTGCAGGCGCTCGTGGGGCTGAGCCAGCGCCGCCGTGGTCGTTCGTAGGAGGCTCGTGGTGGGCACATGCTGGATTGACTTTGAGCCGCTTGGACTGCGATCGGAGTGCGCTTCGGGCGAGACACTGCTGGACGCGGCCAGGCGCGCGGGTGTCGCGCTTGCCGCGATCTGCGGCGGAACCGGGTCGTGCGGGCGCTGTCGCGTGCGCGTGATGGCCGGCGATGTCTCGTCGCCATCCGAAACCGAGATTCGCAGACTGGGCGCTGACGCCGTTGCGCAGGGAATGCGACTGGCGTGCCAGACGCGCGTTCGCGGGGGCGTGAAGGTGTACGTCCCCGCCGATTCCCTCAGCACCACGCAGCGCCTACAGGTGGAGGGCCAGGCCGTCCAGGTTACGCCGAACCCGCCGGTTGTGGCCTGCGCTGTGGAACTGCCGCCCGCCGCCCTGACCGACCTCCGCGCCGATGCCGTTCGTCTGCGCGACGCCTTGCGCGGGACGTGCGGCTTCGCCGATGTTGCGGTGGACTTCGCGGCGTTGCGGCCATTGGCGGATCGCCTGCGGGCGCAGGGGTGGCGAGGCGTGGCGCATGTTCGCCGCGTGGGGGGCAAGGCGGAAGTGGTGCGCTTCGGCCCGCCTGATGAGCGGCCGCTGGGACTTGCGGTTGACCTGGGCACGACCAAGATCGCCGCGCACCTGGTGGATTTGGAGAGCGGGCGTTCGCTGGCCGCCGACGGCGTCATGAACCCGCAGATTGCCTTTGGCGAGGACGTGATGGCGCGCATCGGCTACGCCATGCAGGGGGAGCAGCAGGCGCGGGAGTTGCAGCAGGTTGTGGTGCGTGCCATCGGGGATTTGGCGGGCGCGCTGTGTCGGCGGGTGGGGCGAACGCCCCGTGAAGTCGTGGAAGCCGTCGTCGTGGGCAATACGGCGATGCACCACCTGTTCCTGGGCCTGCCCGTGAGCCAACTGGGCGCGGCTCCCTACGTCCCCACCGAGAGCGCCGCGCTGGATGTGAAGGCGCGCGACGTGGGCCTGGACATCGCGGAGGGGGCCTATGTGCATCTCCTACCCAACGTGGCGGGGTTTGTGGGCGCCGATCATGTGGCGATGCTCCTGGGCACGCGCATACCGGACATGGAAGGCATCGTGCTGGGCCTTGACATCGGCACCAATACGGAACTGGTGCTGAAGACGCCGTCGCGACTCATCAGTTGCTCCACGGCGTCGGGGCCGGCCTTTGAGGGTGCGCATATTCGCGACGGGATGCGCGCGGCCTCGGGCGCCATAGAGTGGGTGAGCCTGGACGACGGCCAGGTGCACTGGCAGACGGTGGACAACGCGCCGCCCGTCGGGATATGCGGGTCTGGCGTGCTGGACGCGGTGGCGGCGCTGCGGCGGGCTGGCGTGCTCACGGCTGCGGGCAAGATGCTGGATCACCCCCGCGTCCACAAAGGGGCCGACGGGCCTGAATTCGTGCTGGCGACGCCGGACGAGTCGGGGCACGGGCGAGCGGTCGCGCTCTCTCGCAAAGACGTGAGCGCGATTCAACTGGCGAAGGGGGCCATTCGCGCGGGCATTGAACTGCTGATGGCCGAGGCGGGCGTCGCCGTTTCCGATGTGGATGCGGTGATCCTGGCAGGCGCGTTCGGCACGTACTTGAGTGTGGACAGCATTCTGGAAATCGGGCTTCTCCCGCCGGTGCCGGCCTCTAAGGTGCAGCAGGTGGGGAATGCGGCGGCGGTGGGCGCGCGGCTGGCGCTGGTGTCGCTGGACGAGCGGGAGCGCGCGCGTGCCATCGCAGCCCGCGCGGACTACCTGGAGTTGACGATTCTGCCCGAGTTTCCGGACACGTTTGCGAAGGCTATGCTTCTGCTGCCGTAAGGTTTCCTCGACTCCGCGTGCTCACGGGCGCATGACAATGGGCAAGTAGCGGAGGAATGGCGTTGGCGTGGGAGTTGGCGTTGGCGTGCTCGGTGCGGTGGGCGCGGCGGTGGCGGTCGCCGTGGGTGTGGCTGTCGGGGCAGGCGTGGCAGATGGATACAGGGGCAGCGGGGAATCGGCGGCCTGCCAGCAATACACAATGCCCTCGGACGGGAAAAACGGCTCCGAGTCGGTCCACACGGCGTGAAGGATGCCCCGGCTGTCCAACGCAAGCGCCGGCCAGAACGAGTACCCCCAGTTATGGGACAGTTCTCGCACGCCGGACCACGCCGCCCCATTCCACCGGATGTAGTAGATTTCCCACTGATCCACCACGAGGTCGTCCCAAAGCACGTGGAGCACGTTGGCGTCATCCACGACGAGGTCAATTTGGCTACTGGCGCCGCTGGGCATGATGACGACATTCCGTGCGGGGGACCACTCGCCGACATCCCACATGGCCGCATGCAACTCCGACGTGCCGGTGGCGTTATCTTCCCACACGGCAATCACGCGGCCCTGTCGGTCTCCGACGACCGCCGGATGGCGCGAGAACGAGGGGTTGCGCGACACGTTGGCGACGGGCGCCCAGCCGTCCGGCGTAAGGTAGCGATGAAGGATTTCGGGCGCGGCCGGCATACCTTCCTGCCAGGCCACATGCACATTCCCGTTGGCATCCAGCGTGATGTCGGGGTCCTCTGACCGTCCGGGCGTGTTGGACAGATTCAGCGGCGCAGCCCACCCGTCGCCTTGGCCGGACGTGTAGAGAACCTCGCGGTTTGTGCCGGCTTTCTCCACCCACGTTACGTGCACCCTGTTGGCGTCGTCCACGGCGATGGCGGGGGCCAGCGACTCGGTGGCAGCGGATTGCGAAAGGTTGCGGGGCGTGGACCAGGCCGAGCGGTTCCACGATGTGTAGTAGATGTCGGACTGGCCCTCGTTGCCTTCGGCCCAGACGACGTGGAGCCATCCGCGCAAGTCGGCGGCAACGCGGGGTGTTCTGGATGCGTCCGCCGAGTTGCTGAGGTTGACGGGCGAAAGCCAGGCGTCGCCGTGCCGCCGCGCGAGAAAGATATCGCCGTTGGCCTCGCGTTCCCAGACGGCGTACACGTCCCCGAAGGGATCGGCCGCGATGTCAGGGTTGATGCAGCCATATGGCGAGATGGGCACCCAGTGGGTCCATGCCTGCGCATGGGGAAGGACTGCAATCACGGCCAGCCATGCACCGAAGGCCGCAAGCAGCAACAGGAGCGACAGGGTTACCCGATTGGACTTCCGGGCCGGCGACGTTGCCATAGGTGCCTCCTTTCAGCGCGGGCAGGCGCGCGAGTGGCCGGCCGTCGCGCCGCATCCCCCGCAAGGGGTTTACCACTGCTTCAGGGTGGCTTCCAATTGCTGGGGCGTGAGTGTGGCGGAGTAGAGGTAGAGTTCCATGCTGGTGAACCCTCGGATTCGCAGAGGCTTTTCCGCTTCCAGCCAATGGGCCACATCGGGCACGTAGCGCCGGAGCGCGCTTGACCAATCCACTATCCACACACGCTGATGGGCTTTTGCTGCATCTTGGATGGTTTTCAGACTGCGAAGGGGCTGGATATGGTTTTTCAACTCAGGTGCGTAGAATTCCACATCAAATGTCATGCGGAGGAGTACTACGTCCCCCTGTGCGACGTTACGAAGAAGATATCGCCCTACACCGCGCCAATCCTGCTTCTTGTGCCGATACACCTCCGAAATCGGTGTTGCCAGCGTCCATGCTGCGAGT
Organism: Chloroflexota bacterium; assembly: GCA_014360805.1. Classification (NCBI taxonomy): domain Bacteria; kingdom Bacillati; phylum Chloroflexota; species Chloroflexota bacterium. The sequence continues at coordinate 49,430 of JACIWU010000001.1, read as the reverse complement.
GCCACGAGCAATACTACTATGAGGGTGTTCATGGCCTCCGTCGGCTCTCTGCGGACGGAACGGGCTGCTCCGCGCATGCCTTCTACCGCCCCCGCCGCCCCCAGGAGTATCAGCAGCGGCGCAAAGGGAAGGAAATGGCGAGTGGGGAAGAAGTGGGAACCCAGGTAGTCCAGTACGACTGCCACGGCCATTCCGCCGAGGACTACCAGTGCGAGCAGCCCCATGTTATTTCGTGCGGCCGAGCCACCCCTGATGCTCAAGCCCACGCTCACCAGCACACAGGCCCAGACGAAACCCACGAATACGGTCAGCGGGCGGAAGTTTGCGATGAGGGCATCGCCGCCGCGGGGTACGAAGGCTGCCGAAAGCAAGACGCTCTTGCTGGGCATCTGGAACGCATAGCCCGATCTGAACTGGTCTGCCAGTACCCAGGGCAGGAACAACAGTCCCGCCGCGCCCGCCGCGATGACATACGGGAGCAGGCGGTTCCACGGCAGGCGCTTCACCAGCGCCATCAGCGCCAGATACGCGCCATGAAGAATGCCCACAATGGCCACGTAGTAGTGGGAATACATCCCGATGACCAGGGTGATCCCGTACAGCGCCCACGCCCCGCGGGTATTCCTACTCACGGCATGGTAGAACGCGAAGGTCGCCAGCAACACCATGAGCGCGGGTAGGCTGTACGGGCGCACCTCTTGCGAGTAGTAGATGTGGGACGGAAGGATGGCGAGGAGCGCAGCGGCCAGGAATCCCGTCGTCTTGTCAAACATGCGCTTGCCGAGGAAGTAAACCGTCGCGACGGAGAGGACGCCCCAGAGCACGGCCGGCAGGCGTAGGATGCCCTCGGAGCGGCCGATGTAGTAGTACACGAAGTGGGTAACAAGGTAGTCTAGGGGTGTGCTCCCATCATCAAGCAGGGCGGCCTTGAATACCCGAAGGAGCGGCACGCGGGAATGGTTGATTTGGGTCAGTTCGTCAATCCAGAAACTGTCCTGCTCCAGTTGGTACAGGCGCAGGGCGAGGGCGGCGAGGAGGATGGCGCCCAGGAGGATGACCTCGTGGTGCCGTCGCAGCCATGCGAGTGGCGTATGGCGGGTTTCGGTTGTCATGAGAATCCTCCCTTGCAAGGGTTCATAATACATCTTACCACTGCTTCAGAGTCGCTTCCAATTGCTGGGGCGTGAGTGTGGCGGAATAGAGGTAGAGCCGCAGGCCGCTGAACCTCTTGACTTCCAGCGGTTTTGTGGCTTCGATCCACGCGACCACGTCGGGCACGTAGCCATATCTGCGCCACACGGTTTCCGCCAGGATCCACACGCGGGCATGTTTGTTGGCCTGGGTCTGGATTGTACCCACGTCTGTGAGCGCGATAATCTGGTTGGCTAGTTCGGGTGCGTAGTAGTATTTGAAATACGGATGGCGAGCGATGATGACATCGTTTTGGTGGGCATACTGGATTAGATACCGGCTTGCGGTTCCCCAGTCTTCCTTCTTGTAACGGTAGATGTCCGACAGCGCGCCGGAAAGAGTTCCGGCAGCGAAGAGGACGAGTACGACAGCGGCCGCGGCCGCGACGGCATCGCCGGGCAGGTGCGGCGCCAGGCGTCGCGACACGGCGCGAACGATGGCGAGCGCCCCCGCCGACCCCAGGAGTATCAGCAGCGGCGCAAAGGGAAGGAATTGGCGGGTGGAGAAGAAGTAGGGTGCTGTGTAGTCCAGTGTGACAACCGCTGTTAGTCCGAATAGAACGACCACAGCAAGGAGCCCTATGTTATTCCGTGCGGCCGAGCCTCCCGTGATAACTAGAACGACTCCCGCAAGTGCGGAAAGCCACACGAACCCTGCAAACCACGTGAGCGGATGTAACAGGGTGAACTTGTAGTTCACCCCTGTGGACACAAACGGTGCGGAGAACAAGGTACCTACGCCCGGCATGCGAAAAGTTTGGGATGTCGTGATCGTGTCCGACAGGGGCCAGGGCAGGAACAGCAGTCCCGCCGCGCACGCCGCGACCACGTACGGGAGCAGGCGATTCCACGGCAGGCGCTTCGCCAGCGCCATCAGCACCAGGTACGCGCCGTGGAGAATGCCCACAATGGCCACGTAGTAGTGGGAGTACATCCCAATGACCAGGGTAATCCCGTACAGCGCCCATGCCCCACGGGTGTTCCTACTCACGGCATGGTAGAACGCGAAGGTCGCCAGCAGCACCATGAGCGCGGGTAGGCTGTACGGGCGCACCTCTTGCGAGTAGTAGATGTGGGACGGGAGGATGGTGAGGAGCGCGGCGGCCAGGAATCCCGTCGTCTTGTCAAACATGCGCTTGCCGAGGAAGTAAACCGTTGCGACGGAGAGGACGCCCCACAGCACGGCCGGCAGGCGCAGGATGCCCTCGGAGCGGCCGATGTGGTAGTACACGAAGTGCGTGATAAGGTAGTCTAGAGGCGCTGAGCCATCATGTCCCAGGGCGGCCTTTGGCACGGCCCACCACGGGCGGCGCGCGGCCTGAACTTGCATCAGTTCATCCAGCCAAAGGCTGCTGCGCTCCAGGCCGTACAGGCGCAGGGCGAGGGCGGCGAGGAGGATGATGCCCAGGAGGATGACCTCGTGGTGCCGTCGCAGCCATGCAAGCCGGGTATCGCGGGTTTCGGTTGTCATGGGAATCCTCCGATATGCAGTATTCGCATGGGTCGGTGTGTGGAGTTTAGCCTCCATCGGTTCAAGCGTCAAGCGGGTGGCTGCACGGGCAGGCGGCGTCAGGCCATACTGCGAGAGCCCGTAGGCGGGCCGGAAGCCCGGCCTGCGGGCGCCCTTCGCGCGAGGGCGTAGGCGGCGGCGAGCAGCGCCAACCCCGCTGCATCAAAGGCGACGAACCGCATGCCCGTGGCGCGGAGGGCCTCGTGTCCGGGCACCAGCGTCGCCAGCATCCACGTCTCGCCGGCCAGGCCGATGGCTTGCATGGCGAGGATGACCCGGAAGCAAGCGCGATGGCGTCGGGGGTGCCGGATGACGGGCAGGAACGGCACTTGCCACATGAGGAACAGGATGCCCATCCCGCGCACGAGAGCCTCGCCGCCAGCGCCGATCACCTCAAAGGCGGGGGCGTAGCGGGCCGGGGCCAGGGTGAACGGGAACGCCGCCGACAGGTTCCAGGCGCACACGACGGCGACGGCAACCCGCGCCGCCCAGATGGGCCAGGCCGCGCGTGTGTTTCTGACGATGCCCGACATGGGGTTATGCCTCCGCGTCGCGAATCGAGACTTGCGAGCGAAGTGTAGCACAAAGGCGCGGCAAGGCAAACCGCGGGTGGCGCGAAGGCGAGATTCGCGTGGGTTCGCGGTTCCTCGTGAGCCTACAGGTCCTTGCGGCTGAAGTTGCGAATGGCGAACGCCAGGGCGGCAGCCAGGTACGCCAGCGTGTACACCACCATGGCCAGGCTGGGTTGTGCGTTGCTGCCGAACGGGCTGACGTTGAACGTCCGCAGGATGGGCGGCTGCATCAGGTACGCCGCCCAGCGCCAGATGGCCTCGGAAGGCATGATGAGGCTGCTGAGGATGCCGATGTTCACGACGGTCTCGTTGTGCATCATCGCGCCGAACTGCTCCATCCACCCGCCGATGAAGGCGACGCCGAACAGTCCGAGCACGAAGACGCCGTTGGCGAGCGTGGACAGGAACGTGCCGCCGAGCAGCGACAGGTGCAGCACGATGAATCCTTCCAGGATCATCAGCAGGCTGCCGCGCAGGACGTTCGGGGGCGTGTAGTTGGTGAGGAGTCGGGTGGCCAGCACGACCCCGCCGATCATGAGGGCCGCGTACAGGACAAGCATGACGGCGAATCCCAGCCACTTGCCCAGGAGGATTTCGGCGCGGCGGATGGGCTTGGCGGCGATGGCGTGGATGGCGCCAGAGGCCACTTCGCCTGCGACGGTGTCCACCGATGTGAGGACGGTCATCACGATGATGAGGAAGTTCACCGCATACAGCGCCATCATGACGAGCATGTTGAGGCCGGTGAGCGTGCCTTGCGGGTACCGCTCCATCCCCTCAAGGATTTCGCCGCGCAGGAAGTAGAGTCCCAGCGCGTAGATGGCGAGGAAGGCGAGGCCGAGTAGGACGGCCGCCCACATGATCTTGCGGCGGCGCGCCTCGTGGAACGTGAGTCGGGCGATGAGCGCGATGCGGTTCATTCGGTCTCTCCCGAAGTGCCCACAATCTGCATGAACAGGTCTTCCAGGGAGATGCGTTCGGGCGTCAGGGCGTACAGGCGCGCGCCGCTGGCGACGATCCAGTTGGCGATGGCAGGCAGGCTGTCCTCTTCGTCCACGACCATGTGGATGTGCTCGCCGTCGGCGCGAATCTCGCGGCCCCAACGGTTCAGGCCGTCCAGGGTCTCGGGCGTAATGCCCGCAGCGCGGATGCGCACGGCAGTCTCGCCCTGTGCTAGTTGGCGCAGGCTGGCCGTGCGGACGACGACCCCCTCGCGGATGAACGCCACGCGGTCGCAGGTGATCTCCACTTCGCTGAGGAGGTGCGAGTTCAAGAACACGGTGCAGGCACGCTCGCGCAGATGGTGGATGACGTCGCGCACCATGCGTCGCCCGATAGGGTCAAGGCCCGACGTGGGTTCGTCCAGGAAGACCAGTTCGGGGTCGTTGAGCAACGCCTGGGCCAGTCCCACGCGCTGGAGCATGCCTTTGGAGAAGGTTTTGATGCGCTGGTCAGCGTGGCGAAGGAGGCCCACCATGTTCAGGAGTTCGGGAATCTGGGCGCGGCAGGCCGCATCCGTCATGCCGAGGAGCCTGCCGTGGTAGTGGAGCAACTCCCGTGCGGTAAGCCAGTCGTAGAAGCGGAAGTGCTCAGGGAGGAATCCGACTTTGCGGCGGACTTCCATGTCGGCGAGGGGGCGGCCCAGGATTCGCCCCGCGCCCGCGGTCGGCGCGATGAGCCCCAGGAGCATCTTCACGGCGGTGGTCTTGCCTGCGCCGTTGGGGCCGAGGAAGCCGAATATCTCGCCGCGCTGGACGCTGAGCGACAGGTCGGCAACGGCCACTTTGGGGCCGTACTCCTTGCGGAGGCTACTGGTCTCAATGGCGAGCGATGTGGTCATAACGTCAGTTTACCATAGGGCGCCTAGAATGCCAAAGGCCAGGGGCGCGGCGGAACCCTCACCCTAACCCTCTCCCAAGCCCGCCCGACGCTGAAGCATCGGGCTGAATGGGCGAAGCCCTGCGGGCTATTCGCAGCCCCGAAGGGGCTTTGCTCCTTGAGCGCGGGGGTTTAGCCCCGTGCCCATGCCGGCCTCACACCCCTCAATCCCCCTCTCCGCGAGCGGAGAGGGGGTGGCCGAAGGTCGGGGGTGAGGTGTGTGGCCCGCGAGTGCCCCTCACCCTAGAACATGGACTCGGCGGCGGCCAGCAGTTCCTGCGCCGAGGCCGCCCCCTCCAGCCCGTACACGATGCCATCCTTGGCGAAGACGAGCAGGTAGTGCCCGGAAGCCTCCTCTGCGCTGTCACTGATGAGCACGCCGCGCGTGCCTGCCACGGTTACCTCTTCGTAAGAGGCGTAGCCCAGCGGCACAGGGATGATGAGCGTGTTGGCCCAGTCAATGACCGCAGCCATCTGGCGGGCCTGATCCGCCGGAATGCCGGCCAGTCGCAGGCCAAACTCGCCGATTTGCTGCAAGTCCAGGTTCGGCGGCAACTGAACCTCGGGCGACATGGCCTGGACTACGGTGAGCCAACCCCACTCCGATGTGTAGTTGGCGGCGAGTATCTTGGGCACGGTTACGTCCAGCACCGCCCCGTCCAACCCCGGCGGGATGGGGACGTCCGTCTTGCCCAGGGCCTCCCGAACGGCCAGCACGTAATCCATGTCCACACGCGCGCGGAATGCGAACTCGCCCTGGATGCTCATGCTGGGCTGGGCCGTGTATCCTTGGGGCAGTGCCGACGGGAGCCGCACCGCGAACCCCAGGGCCGCGGATGCTTCCTCGGGGGAGGCGACGGGGATCGCTGGCCCTGGTTCCTTGGTGACGGTGAGTTGATCCGAGAACGCGGATTGCAGCAGGTTCTCAAACGTCGGGTTCTCCAGCGCCGACACGTTGATGGGCACGGCGACGAACTTGCGGACACGGAAAATGCCCAGGAAGTCCGAGGCCGCCGTCCGCAATGGCGGGTAGAAGATGAACAGCGATGCGATGACAAGGACCGCGAGGCCGATCCAGACGGGCTTCCAGCGGCCCAGGTTGTTGTGCTTTCTCATGGGAGCGTGTCTCCTTTCGTTGTGTTCGTGGACGTTGTGTTGCTGGCGGAACCGCGCGAGGGCCTGGGACGGATGGGTGGGCACGCGGTCCTCCGGGGGCTGCAGGGTGGACATGGCGGCTGCGGCGTGGCTGCGGCGGGCTTCCAGCCTCGCCAGCCGCTCGCGGCACGCGACGCATGCGCGGAGATGTTCGGCGATGGTGCGCGTTTCTTCGGACGATGTTTGCTCGTCCAGGTATGCGCGGAGAGTGCCTTCAGGGATGTGCATCTCTGCCTCCTCTCGCAAACTTCACATGCTGCCCGGCGCGTCGCCGCGGTAGTGTCTGGCGAAGGTGCGTTCGGCGCGGGCAAGCAACGTTCCCACTGATGAGACTTTGACCCCGACGATTTCTGCGAGTTCCGCGTAGGCGTATCCCTGGTGCCGCAGGAACAGTATCTGCGCCTGGCGGAATGGCATTCGGGCCAAGGCCTGCTGCACCTCTCGCCGCGTCTCCTGCCGAAGGGCTTCCGTCTCCGGATTGGGTGTGGTTTCCACCTGCTGCTGCCACACGCCCTGCCTGCGCTCCCGCCGCGCCCGTTCTCGCAGTGCATTGTAGCCCAGGCGTGTCGCCACGCGCATGAGCCAGGCGGCCAGGTTGTGCTCTCGTTCTGCGGCCAGCGGATGCCGGTAGAGCCGCCAGAACGTCTCCTGCGCGATGTCCTCCGCCTCGTCGGTGGAGCCGAGCAGGTTTCGTAGCGCGCGGACCAGTGGGCCGTAGTGGCGCAGGAAGATGTCGGCGAAGGCCGTCTCGTCGCCGTCCTGCCACCGTTGTAGGAGAAGCGCGTCGGAAATGTCCACGTACCCTTGTCCTTTCGGGTCTACGCGCGGCGAACTCAATAGAATAACACCGCAGGGGGCGATAATGTGACACTGGGCCGCTGCCCGGGCTAGCGGTGGCGGGCCACAAGTTCCTGCGCTTTTTCGCTCAGGGTCTTCATGTCAAGCGGCTTGAAGAGGCATTCGTCGGCGCCGGCCTCCAGGGCCTGCTCGTATATGCCGGGGTGCTTGTAGCCGGTGATGCACAGGATGGCAATTTTGCGCAGTTCGGGGTCGCTTCGCACGAGGCGACAGACTTCAAAGCCGTCAATCCCCGGCAGCATGAGATCCAGGACCAGAAGCGCCGGCGTGAAGCGGAGCAGTTTCATGCCGGCCTCCACGCCATCGGATGCCGTTTCCATGCGCCATCCGGGGAAGGCAGGCCGGAGGGCCAGGAGCACGACTTCCAGGATGGAAGGCTCGTCGTCCACGACGAGGATGACGTTTCTGGGGCCGGGCGCGTCCGTACCGTAGTGCTCGGCCAGGAAGCGCGCCAGGTCAGACTCTGCGATGCGGTAGTGGCCGCCAGCGGTCGTGAGGGCAGGCTGTAGTTTCCCGGACTTGATCCAGTGAAGCACCGTGGTACGGGTTACGCCGGCCCGAGTGGCTACTTCGCCAGTGCTGAGAAGAGTGCCCTTCTTTGCCAATTTTCCCCCCACCTGAAGCACGGACGCGAAATGCCCCGTGCGCCCCTGCGCATCGGGGCTTTCCGTTTCTTACATTTTCTATTATAGCACAACTTGCGTTTAGGGATGCAATCGCGGGAAGCCGCAAAATACCCCTCGCCCTGGCCTTCTCCTCGCTTGCGCGGGGCGAGGGGACGGGCGGCTAGGGAAAGCCGCCCTACGTGTTCTCTCCATGCGGGGTACCCCTCACCCCAGCCCTCTGCCCGCAAGCGGGGCGAGGGAGCTGGCCCAGGCCGCAGATCGCGGGTGTTCGGCTAGCCCCTGCTATGAATCGCGCGCCAGACCATTTCGCTGGTGGCCGGTATGCGATTGAGCCAGACACCTGTGGCGTCGTGGATCGCATTGGCGATTGCGGCGGCTGTGGGCAGAGTCGGCGTCTCGCCCAGGCCCTTCGCGCCGAAGGGGCCGGTGGGGTCTTCCACTTCTACGGCCAGGGAGACCAGTTCGCGCGGCATGTCCAGCACGGTCGGGATGAAGTACTCGCTGAAGTGGCGGGTGCGCGGCCGTGCGTCCTGCTGCATGTACTCCTCGGTCAGGCCGTAGCCCACGCCCATGTGGACGCCGCCGGCCACCTGGCCGAAGTATTGGGCCGGATTGACCACCCTGCCCGCGTCGTGAGCGGCCCACATTTTCAAGACCTCTGTCTCTCCCGTCTCGGTGTCCACCTCCACGAGGGCGATCTCGGTGCCGTAGGAGTAGGCGATGTGCGGATTGCATTGCCCTGTCTCGGGGTCATAGGGCGTCGTGGGGCGATGGGAGCGGCCGTGGTACAGGTATCGGGCCGACACGGTCGGTTCGCCGCTTTCCTCCAGCAGGATGCGCTCGCGCTTTTCAAGTGCCGCCTTGCAGGCACCGTACACCGCGTTACCCGTGATGTACACATGGCGCGAGGCGGAGGAACTGCCTGCGTTAGGGACGTCGCTGGTGTCAATGAGGGCGATGCGCACCCTGGACACCGGAATGCCCAGCGTCTCGGCGGCGATCTGGGCGAGGGCGGTGGTTACACCCTGGCCTACCTCCACGGCGGCGGTCTTGACCGTTGCGCTGGCGATGCTGCCGTCCATCTTGAGGCGGAGGATGACTTCGGCCTCCGACTTGTCGTCAAAGCCGAAGGAGTAGCCGACGTTCTTGTACGCGCAGGCGATGCCGATGCCGCGCTTCTTGTGCGGGGCGGACGGCTGGCCCAGGTCGGGTTTGACCCAGTGCTCGCCTTCCTGCCGCCAGCCGGCAGCCAGGGCTGCCTGCCGCAGCGTTTCCTTGATGCCTACGCCGCCCCACATGGCATTGCCGGTGATGCTGATGTCGCCGTCGCCCAGCAGATTCTTCATGCGCAGTTCCACCGGGTCCATGTGCAGGGCTTCGGCCAACTGGTCCAGCATTCTCTCGTACATGACCGGCGGCTGCGTAGCGCCGAACCCGCGCATCGCCATCGTAACCGCGTTGTTCGTGAAGACGGTGTAGGCGTCCACGTGCGCGTGTGGGTACTTGTAGGGCCCCGCGGCGAAACTGGCCGCATTGTTGAGCACGGGGACGGACGTGGATGCGTAGGCTCCGGCGTCGGAGACAAGGCGAATCTGGACAGCCGTCAGGATGCCCTCGCGCGTGGCTCCGACCTTGTACTGGAAGTAGAACGGGTGGCGCTTACCTGTACGGGTGATGGACTCCTCGCGGTCCCACACCATCTTCACCGGCCGGCGCATGACGAAGGCGCAGAGGGCCAGGAGATGCTGGATGTACATGTCCTCGCGCCCTCCGAATGCGCCCCCGACTGCGGGCACAATTTCCCGCACCTTGTCCTCCGGCAGGTCCAGCATGCGCGCGATCTGGTGCAGGTCGTCATGGGGCCACTGGGCGGAAGCAATAACGGTAACGCGCCCCTCCTCGTCTATGTAGCCGATGCCTGCTTCCGGCTGCATGTAGGCGTGCTCCACGAAAGGCGTGGAGATTTCGCTTTCCACGATGACATCGGCCTGCGCGAAACCCTCTTCTATGTTGCCCTTGCGTATAGGAATGTGGTGTAGAATGTTGCTGGGGCGGTCTTCGTGAATGCGAGGGGCGTTCTCCTGCATGGCGGCGAACACGTCGGACACCACCGGCAGCGGTTCGTAGTCCACCTGCACCAGATCCCGCGCCTTGTAGGCGGTGCGGCGGTCTTGGGCCACGACGATGGCGATGCGGTCGCCCACCCAGCGCACCTTTTCGCCTTCGCCCACCAGAACGGGCTGGTCGGGGATGTTGATGCCGTAACTGTTGACGGGCACGTCGTTGGACGTGAGGATGCGCACGACGCCCGGCAGCGCCTCGGCGGCCGACGTGTCAATGCGTCGGACGATGGCATGAGGGTGAGCGGCCCAGACGACGGCGGCCCAGAGTTGCCCCTCCATGTTGAAGTCCTGCGGGTACTTGCGGGTTCCCTTGACTTTCGCGACGATGTCCAGGCGAGTATGCGGCGAGCCAATCGCTTTGCTCATGATCGCTCCTCCTCTGCGAGGCGTTTCGCGGCCAGGGCCACTGCGTCCACGATCTGGTAGTAACCTGTGCAGCGGCACAGGTTGCCCGATATGCCGTGCATGATCTCGTCTCGTGTGGGGTTGGGGTTCGCATCCAGCAGCGCCTTGGTAGCCATGATGAAACCAGGGGTGCAGTATCCGCACTGCGAGGCGGTGGCGTCCACGAAAGCCTGCTGAATGACGTGCAGTTCTGTGTCTTCGGTAAGTCCCTCTATGGTAACCACACGGCGCCCATGGGCCTTCATGGCGGGGGTAATACAGGATGTAACTGCGACGCCGTCAATGAGCACGGTGCAGGCGCCGCACTCGCCTTCGCCGCAGGCTACCTTTGTGCCGATGAGGCCGAGCCGGTCGCGCAGAACCTCGGCCAGCGTTTCGTCCGGGTAGATTTCAACGTGGACGTCGGATCCGTTGACGTTCATCATCAGCGTGTGCATCTTATCGCCTCCCGTGGCATTCCTGGGCAGCCGCAGCCAGCGCGCGCCGCACCAACACCCCGACCATGGCCGTCCGGTATTCGCCAGAACCGCGTATCAGGCTGTCGCGCGGTCGGGCCTTGGCGGCGGCGAGTCGCCCGGCCTCGGCGAAGACCGACTCTTCTGCCTTCTTGCCGATGAGGTAAGCCTCGGCGTCGGCGGCGCGGTAGGGCGTGGGCGCGACCGGCCCGATGGCGATGCGCGCCCACTTGATGGCGTCGCCGGCCATCTCCAGCACCACCGCCACCACGAGCGTGGGGAGCGTCAACGCTTTGCGGCGGGCCAAGCGCTGGTAGTTGCATCCGCAAGCGCCTGTGAGGGATCTGAAGCGGACGGCCGTTACCATCTCCTGGCAGGGGTTGATGGTGCAGACACCGACGCCGCGGTACACGTGGGCGATCGGCTCCCATCGCCGGCCTTCGGGGGTTGCGACTTCCAGTTCGGCGTCCAGCGCGAACAGGGCCACAGCGCCGTCGGCGGCGGGCTGCGCGTTGATCACATTGCCCACGAGGGTGCCGGCGTTTCGGATTTGCGGGCCGCCGACCTGCGCGCAGGCCATGGCGAGGATGGGGGCCTTCTCGCGTATCAGAGATGACGCTGCGATCTGGGCGTGGGTAACTTGCGCACCGACGACGATATGGCCGTCTTGCTCTTGGATGTAATTCAGGCCAGGGATGCGGGTGATGTCCACAATGACGGTGGCGGGACATTCGCCGCGCTGGCTTTGGAGCACCAGGTCTGTGCCTCCCGCGATGAGTTGGGCACGCCCCTCATACTGGCCTAGCAATTCCAGCGCGTGCTCTACCGAGGTCGCAAACAGGTATTCTTGCCACATGCGTTACCCATCCTTTCGTCAATGTCCTCCGTGCAGTGACACTGCGCCGGAGTGTGCGGTTATCGCCGATGACCTCGCCCGCGCTGCGCCGATGCGGGCCATTGCGGCGGGGTCAGTCTTGAGTCTCTACGGCTTCTGCCCGCGCCGGATTGGCCAGCAGGTTGCGGAAAGCCATGTGCGAGCCGGTTCGCACCAGCGCGAGGATCTCATCGTGAGCCTGGAGAACCGTATCCCCTCGGGGCACCAGGATGTCGCCTTCGCGGATTGCGCCGACGAGGAGGCAGTCTTTGGGGAGCGATAGGTCGGCCACGCGCTTGCCCTCGGCCGGCGCGCCAGGTTCCAGTTTCTCGGTAACGAGCGAAATCTCCCCTTTGCGGAGCCGGAGGAGAATCATCATGTCGCCCAGCGACATCTCTTCCACAATGAGTTTGGCCAGCAAATCCGTCTGGTTGACCGCCACGTCCACGCCCATCTCGGGTGTGAACAGCCAGGCGTTGCGCGGGTTGTTGATGCGGCCGATAACGCGCGGAATCTTGTAGACGGTTTTCGCCATGAGGGCGATGGCCAGATTCACCTCGTCGTCGCCTGTAACGGTTACGAGGACGTCGGCGCGGTCGGCGTGGGCCAAATCCAGAGTCTCACGGCGCAGGCCGTCTCCGTCCACGATAGCCTCGGTTGGGAGTTCGCGGTGAAGGCGCGCCAGCACTTGGGGGCGGTTTTCCACAACGTATACTTCATGCTGGCCTTCCAGGAGCAGCGCTGCCAGGTACGAACCGACCTTGCCGCCACCTACGATGACGACTCTCATGATCGTTCCTCTTTCTTGAGATTTTCCAGCCAGGCTTTGAATTTGTCCAGGTAGTCCGACGCGACGGCCAAGCGCAGTCGGTCGCCTTCTGCCAGCGACGTGTCCATCGTAGGCAAGGATGCCGCACCGCCGTGGAGCACCGCTACATCCGTCGTCTGGCCTGGGTGGACAAACTCCTTGACGAGGCGGCCCACCAACCCCTCGGTGGCCTGAACCTCTACAACCTGAACCTCGCCGTTGCCCAGGCTGCCCACGACGCTCAGGGTGGGCTGGCACAGCAACTGTTCCAGGCGCAGCACCCGCCACGTTACCGATGACACGGTCGCCACGCCCATGCTCTTGTAGAGCGAGGCTCGTTCGGGTTCGTAGAGTCGCGCGACCACGTTTGGCACCTTGAAGGCGAGTTTCGCAATGCGGCACACGATCATGTTGGCTGCCTCGTCATTGGTGAGCGCGGCCAGCCCTTCAGCATCCTGGATGCCCGCTCGCAGGAGCACATCGCGGTCAAAGGCAAGCCCTTCGTAAGTGCGCCCGCGGAATCCCGCGCCAAGCCTGGAAAACGCGCGCTCGTCCTTGTCAATGACGGCCACCTGATGCCCCTTGCGGCATAACGATTGCGCCAGCGTTGCGCCGGTGCGCCCACACCCCACGACAATGAATTTCATCGGAATTGCCTCTATTCCTCAAGATGGAACGGGACGTCGGTTACCATGACGTCGCGCCGGAATACAAATGCCAGGTGGATGAGGATCGCCGTCTGGTTGTGCAGCAGATTGTGCCACGGCCTGGCGGGGACGAATTGTGGCAGCACGATGGTTACCACCTGGTCGCGGCGATTGGGGTCATCCACCTTGTCCACATACTCAATCAGCGGGCCGATGATGGAGCGATACTCGGATTTCAGCGTTACGAGCCGCACGCCTTCGCCCCAGTCTGCCCACTTTCGCTGTACCTTTGGCGTGTCGGCGGGGTCTACTTCCACATACACGGCCGTAACGTCGTCCGAGATGGAGCGGGCATAGTTCAGGGCGGCGATTACCCCCCGATGCACGTCGGCGATGGGGACGATCACGCGGTGCCGACGGATCGGCGGGAGGCTGCCACGGTTCTCCAGGGACAGTTGCTTTGCGACCCGCTGGTAATGGCGGTGCACCGCCAGGAAGAAGGAGATGAAGATCGGTATCCAGAGCAGGACGATCCAGGCGCCCAGGGCGAACTTTGTCGCGGCGATCACGATGAGCACCACGCCGGTCGCCAGCGCGCCAAGCCCGTTGATGGCCGCCTTGAGTTGCCAATGGTGGGTTCTCAGACGCCACCATCGCACGACCATTCCCGCCTGTGAGAGCGTGAACGACAGGAATACGCCGATGGCATACAGCGGGATGAGGCGGGTGGTCTGGCCGCCGAACAGCACAATGAGGGCCGACGACGCCAGCGCCAACGTGATGATCCCGTTGGAGAACACGAGCCGGTCGCCCAGGTTCGCGAACTGGTGCGGCATGTAGCGGTCGCGGGCCAGGATGGACGACAGGCGCGGGAAGTCGGCGAAACTGGTGTTTGCCGCCAGCACCAGGATGAGCATGGTGGCTACCTGGAGCGCGAAGTACAGCGGCGAGCCTTCGCCGAGCACATACCGGCCCAGTTGGGAGACAAGCGTCTCGTGTGTCATCTCATTGGGCACGATGCCAAACTGGTGGGTGAGGAACGTGATGCCCAGGAACATCGTCGCCAGGAGCGCCGCCATGGCGATCAACGTCTTGCCGGCGTTGTCGGACTCAGGCGGCTTGAAGACGGGCACGCCGTCGCTGATGGCCTCAATGCCGGTGAGGGCCGCGCACCCGCTGGAGAAAGCCCGCAGGATGAGGAACAGGGTCAGTCCTTGCACGGCGGGGTAGTCTATGCGCGGGGGCTGGGCGGGCGGCATTCCCGCGGCAATCCACCGCGCAAACCCCACCGCCAGCATGGATAGCATGATGGCCAGGAAGAGGTACGTGGGAATCGCGAAGATGGTGCCCGATTCGCGCACGCCGCGCAGGTTCAGGGTCATGATGAGCGCGACGAAGAAAAGCGCCAGCAGAATTCGGTGCGGATACAAGGCCGGAAACGCCGAGGTGATGGCGGCCACGCCGGCGGTGATGCTCACGGACACGGTGAGCACGTAATCCGTGAGAATGGCCGCGGCTGCTGTCAGCCCCGGCAATTGGCCCAGGTTCTCGTGGGCGACGATGTACGCGCCGCCGCCTTTCGGGTAGGCATGCACTGTCTGATAGTACGAGAACGCCACGATGACCAGAAGCGTGGCAATGCCCAGGGCGATGGGCCAGGCAAGTCCCACGGCTGCGCTGCCGGCGACGATGAGCATGAGCATGATCTCTTCGGTCGCGTAGGCCACCGAAGACAGCGCGTCGGACGAGAAGACGGCCAGTGCCTTCACTTTCGTCAGACGCTCATGTTTTAGTTGTGCAGTGGCCAGCGGTCGCCCAATCAGGATGCGCCGCAGGCTGAATGAACGAGCCACGTGGTTTTCACCCGCTTCCGACTGATAGAAATACCCCGCAGGAACAATTCGGTTCACGGCCTACGGGGTATCTCATTCTAGGTCATTGTGATATCCTTGTCAAACGCTAGGTCGCTAGCCGAGTGCGGTCAGGACTTCTTGCGCCCCCACACGTACCAGACAACCCCGCCCCCAATCATGAGCACCAGGGCTGGCAGCACACAGCAGAGGCCGGCAGTCGCCGTGATCCAGCCCGAGTCGGTGTCGGTCGCCATCATGGACGCTCCCAGCATCACCAGGGCGCCCACGCCGCAAGAGACGGCCCCTATGAGGATGAGGATGATCCCCGTAACGATGGCCCACGTCCGATTGTCCGACGGGCCAGGGGCGGGGCGTGGGATTTTTTCGGCCGGCGTTTCTGCGGAAGGCGTGGCCTGGGCGGGGGGCGGCACGAAGGTGGGCAGGCCGCACTCGCCACAGTACCGGTCGGTAGGGCGCAGTTCGGCGCCGCAGTTGGCGCAGCGTCGGACGGGTTGGGGCGCTTCTTCTGTCATCTCATACCTCCTTGGAGTTGGGCAGTGCTACAGGCGGGCTGCGAAATCGGCGACCACAGCGCGGGCGTCGTGCAAGAGTGCCGGGCCGTGCCCGAACCCGCACACATCAAACTCGCACTGGGCAATTCGCTGGATGGACTGGATGGCTTGGGCCATGTCGGTGGTGTAGGACTTCAGCGGGAGGGCCAGCCGCCCGCCGAAGTGAGTCATGGCGTCGCCGACGAACAACACCCCCTGCGCGGGAAGGCGATAGCACGCGCTGCCGGGCGAGTGGCCGGGCGTGTGGATGACCTCCAGCCCGAAGACCGAGTCGCCATCCGCGACCGGGTGCGATACCGGTGTGGGCCGGGAGGGCATGAACACCCGAACAATCGGGGCCGTGAGCCGATCGGCCCAACTCGGATTGGTGGGGCGGCGCACCTCGCGGCCTTCCACCAGCGCGACCTCGGCCTGGTGCGCTACGACCGCCGCGCCGGTCTGCCGCACAAGCGCGTGCAGCCCTCCGATGTGATCGCCGTCACCGTGGGTGATAAAAATGGCTTTCACCGCCGACGGCTCAAATCCCAGGCGTCGGATGTAGGCGAGCACGCCCTTGGCCGCCCATGCGATGCCCGTGTCTATCAGGATCAGCCCGTCGTTTGCTATAACCAAGTAGGCGTTGCTGACGGGCGGGATGCCTTCTATCTGATGGACGTTCGGCGCGATCTCCACGAGAACGGCTCCAGTGAGTTCACATAATGCGATGACTGCGGCGGCCGTAGGGGATGTGGCGGACGTCGGTGCCGTAGCGCAGCAACTGGTCCAGTCGCCAGACCTGGTCGTCCTGGAACACGGTTTCGCCGCAGAAGTCGCAAATGTCGGCGGTAACGTTGGGCACCACGATCAACTGGTCCTCGTGCCATTCGGCATGGGACGTTCGGCGGGTGCGAATCTGTCCGATGTGGCAGATAGGGCAGATGCGCTTGGGTTCTGAAGCGGCATTATCCTTGGACACTCTGCGCCTCCTGCATGATTTTTACGCTGGCGCTGGCGCCGATGCGGTTGGCTCCTGCGGCGACCATCTGCCGAAGCGCCTCCAGCGTGCGGATGCCGCCAGCGGCCTTGACACCCATGTCGGGGCCGACGGCGTGCCGCATGAGGGCCACGTCCTCCACGGTGGCGCCTCGCGGGCCGAAGCCGGTGGAAGTCTTCACGAAATCGGCGCCTGCCCGCTTGGCCAGGGTGCAGCCCCGTATCTTTTCGTCGTCGGTGAGGTAGCAGGTTTCCAGAATCACCTTGCAGAGCGCGCCGGCGGCGTGGCACACATCCACCACGGCGGCGATGTCGGCTTCCACCAGGTCGTCGTCTCCCGCCTTGAGCGCGCCGATGTGGATTACCATGTCAATCTCGGACGCCCCGTCCCGTATCGCTTGCCTGGCCTCAAACGCCTTGACTTCGGGCGTAGTGGCGCCCAGTGGAAACCCGACAACCGAGCACACCTTGACTTGGCTTCCCTTGAGCAGATCCCATGCGAGTTTGACATAAACGGGATTCACGCATACCGACGCAAAGCCGTACTCCCTTGCCTCGGTGCAGAGTTGCACGATCTGCTCCGGTGTTGCCTCGGGCTTGAGCAGCGTGTGGTCAATCAACGATGCGATGTTCATTTGCGTCTCCGGATGTTGCTGTTCTTGCGGCGCGTGGCTATCTGTGCCGCGTGCCCGCGATGCGAATGGTATATGAGGTTGGCGCGGTTGTCAAGCGGTTCGCCTCGCCAAGCCCGATGATTTTCGCAACTTCTTCGCCGGAAGCGACCGTTCTGGGGGCGTCTTTGCCCTGCCCTTGGTTGCCTACTTTGCGAATGCCCCCACAGTCGGCGATGCCAGGCGGGCGTAGTCGGCGTATTTCATCCTGAACGTGTCGGTGTGCGTGCCGACGGCGAAGACGATCTCTTCGTTGGCGGCCAGCCCCTCGTCCACGTAGGTGGGAATGTTGTACAGGTTGCCGAAGGGGGGCATGGAGCCGACCTCGCAGTCAGCGAACAACTCGGCGAAGTCGCTTTCTCTGGCCAACGTCATGGACTTGGCGCCTAGCATCTGCGCGGCCTTGTGCAGGTCAACCATGGCGCTGGCCTGGAGCACCAGCATCACCGGTCGCTCGTCCGCCTTGACGATGACCACCTTCGCCAGTTGCTTGCCCGACACGCCCTGGGCCGCCGCCACTTCCTGCGCGGTGTAGGCGGTCGGGTGGGTCATGGCCTTGAAGGGCACGCCCTTTTCTGTCAGGTACTGGGCGAGTCTGTCCTTGCATCTCATCTCCACTCCCTCCTGTCTGGTTGGACTGTGGAGGCGCCGCGAGCACGATGGGCGCTGCGTGGCGATGGGTGCGTTGGATTGGCGGGCCTCGCGCGATTCTCCTCTGCCTCTATGATACACCCACTGGGCGAAAGCGTCAATGCCCGTTTGGCGCTTTGTGGGTGCGTGGATAGAATGGGCACAAGGATGGGATGCTTATGGACGAAATCCCTCTGTTCCCATTGCGCACGGTGCTTTTCCCGGGAATGCTCATGCCGATCAACGTCTTTGAGCGGCGATACCTGGAGATGATCGCGACCTGCCAGGCGGAGGGCCGCGTGTTCGGCGTTGTCCTCATCAAGGAGGGGCAGGAGGTAGGCGAGCCCGCGGTGCCGCATCGCGTCGGCACCTCGGCTCACGTCATCCGCGCGGAGCGGAATGCCAACGACGGGGGCCTGACTATCGTCGTGGTGGGCCGCGAGCGGTTTGTGATTCGCGAAATCCTCCAGAAGCGCCCGTACCTGGTGGGAGCGGTGGAGCCGTTCCCCCTGGAAGGCGTGGACGATCCCAGGGTCGGCCGCCTGGCGCATCGGGTCAAGGATGACCTGCGGGCGTACATGGGGTTGCTGGGGCGGGTGTCGGGCACCGTGATCCAGGTGGAGCAGTTGCCCGATGAGCCTGAAATCTTGGCATGGGTGATCGGCGTTGCGCTTCAAATCTCTTCGCTGGAGCGGCAGGAACTGCTGGAGTGCGCCGATTTGCCCGCGCTCCTTGGGCGCGAGTTGCGGCTGCTGAACGTGGAGCAGAAGTTGTTACAGTTCATGGCGCGCACCGAGGACGACCAGGAGCGCTGGAACACGTTCCCGTTCACCCAGCGGCCCCCGAATTGACGGAGTTGCGATGCGCATGGACATTGACCCGCCCGCGATGACGCCCTCGCCCCTATCCGCAGAGCAGATTGAGGTTCTTGCGCGCCATCCCTCGGACAACCCCCTGGTGGAGAAGCGCGCTCACTATCTCCTGCGCAGGCTGAGCAAGACTATTCGCGACTACGACATGATTCGCGGCGGCGACCGCGTGGCGGTGGCCGTGTCGGGCGGCAAGGACAGCCTGTCGCTCCTGGATTTGCTGTTGCGCCATCGGGCCATCGCCAAGGACAAGTACGAAGTCATCGCCATCCACGTGGCGACGGAACCGCCTTGCGGCGGGTGTCTTGCGCCAGATGATTTGGCCGCCCTGTGTCGCGCCTATGGCGTGCCGCTGTTCGTGGAGCGTGTCGCCGAAGCCGAGTTGCGCGACCGCGAGCGGGGGGAGATCACGTGTTTCGGCTGCGCGTTCCAGCGGCGAAAGGCGCTGTTCATCGCCGCGCACCGCGAGGGGTGCAACCGCATCGCCTTCGCGCACCACCGCGACGACGCGGCCACTACGGCCATGCTGAACCTGTTTCGGCATGGCATTCTGCTGGGCCTGGAACCGGTGCGGGTCATGTTCGGCGGCGTGCTGACCCTCGTCCGTCCGCTGCTGGGGGTTGACGAGAGGCGGCTAGTGGAGTTCACCCAGGCGCGGGGAATCCCGCCGCAAGTCTCGCGATGCCCCAACGCGGCGACATCCGAGCGGGTGCGCATGGCGGCCATCCTGCGGGAACTGGAGCGGGAATGCCCATCTGCCAAGGCGAATCTGCTGAAGGTCGTCGCGCGCGCTATGGCGCCAGGCTCTCAAAACGAAGCGGTTGCGCGCGAGTAGCGGCGGAGCGGGCATCGGCAGCCGCAATCCCCCTCGCGGGACTTTACCTTGGCAAGGAGCGATATGGATTTCAACGAGTATACTCGGTTTGCCGTGCAGATTGCCCAGGAAGCAGGCGCGGAACTGAAGCGCCGCTTCCATGACCATCATAACGTGCGAAGCAAATCCACGCCCAACGATCTGGTAACCGAGGCGGACGAGGTGTCGGAGAAACTCCTCGTGGAGCGCATCCGTCGGCGGTTCCCCGACTACGGCATCCTGACCGAGGAGGGGACGTCCACGAGCAGCCTCGCCAGCGAATGGCTGTGGCTGCTGGATCCGCTGGACGGCACGGTGAACTACGCCCATGGCTTGCCGAGTTTCAGTGTGAGCATCGCCCTGGTTCACGAGGGGCGTGTCGTGTGCGGGGTGGTGTACAGCCCGTGCCAGGACTTGCTGTTCGTGGCCGAGCGTGGGAAAGGCGCGTGGCGGGACGGGAAGCGGCTGCACGTGTCCAAGGCGGCGTCGCTGGCGCAGGCCATGCTGAGCACGGGATTCCCCTACCGTATGGTAGGCAATCCCGAGAACAATCTGCCCGAGTTCGTCCAGGTTGCGTTGCGGGCGCAGGCCATCCGCAGGCTGGGTGTGGCGTCGCTGGATTTGGCTTGGGTGGCGGCGGGCGTGTTGGATGGCTACTGGGAGCCCAACTTGCAGCCCTGGGACTGGGCGGCGGGGGCGCTGCTGGTGGAGGAGGCAGGGGGGCGCGTTACGGACTATGAGGGCCGCCGGTGGACTGTGGGGACGGCGCGGCTGGTGGCGACGAACGGCCGCTTCCACGGCGAGTTGCTGGAGGTGCTCCGACACGCCGGCAATGAGCAGTCTGGCGCACCGCTCACCCCGTAGCCCGCTCCGTCTTCCGCGCGCGGATCATGATGGACGGGATGATCCTCGCGCGGATGAATTCGGGCCACCGGTGCACGTTGACTGTTTGGAGGAGGTACTCGTACAAGAAGATGGGCCCCATCAGTGCCAGCGGGAGTTGCAGCACGAAGCCCCAGCGCGGCAAGAATCGCGGCTCCAGCCACGTTACCGCGAAGCCGTGGCGCCTGACCAGCGGACAGATTTCCGCCAGCAAATACACGTGGAGGTGAAACCCCACCGACCGTCGGCCATGCCATAGGCGCGAGGGAGTGAAGAACAGGTAGCACCCATCGGGTTTCAGGACCCGATGAACCTCGGCGAGGTGTCGGCTCAGGTCGGCGGGGGCGAGATGCTCCACCAGGTGCTCGCTTACCACGTAGTCAAACGACGAAGCCTCGTACCGAAGATCACGCGCATCGCCGTATTCGTAGCGAAGACTGAGCCCCTCCTGGCCCGGCCTGGCGCGCGCCCGCTCCAGGGCGATGGTTGAGACATCAATGGATACGACGGAATTCCCGCGTTGCGCCAACAGGTAGGAGGTGGCCCCATCGCCACAGCCCACTTCCAGCACGCGCTTTCCGGTGCCGATTTCGCGCAGCACGGCGACTCGCGAGCGGTCCATGCCGCGGGGGTTGACCTGCGCGTAGATGTCTCCTTCGCCGCCCTGTTCTTCCAGAAACCAGGCGTGCAGTTCATCGTAGGCCCGCTGGAAGTCCTCGGTCGTCGGATTGTGCAGCAGGCGCTCGCGCCACTTCTGTTCTATTTCGTACTCTCGTTGCGTCTTCACTCGCTGTTGGGGCATCTGCCGACCCTCCGCGCTTCTGTACATAATTATAGTATAGCAGGATTGTATCCCGCATGCAAGCGCAGCTTGAGGCCGGTGCCATCTACGCGAGCCGCCTGTGGCGTGCTTGCGGATTCTTCGCTTTGACACCGGCTACGGTTCTGCTATGCTGCGTGCAAAAGCGGCGCTGTGCCACGGGGAGGGCGGGATGGAAGTCGGGAGTGAGTGGGAGTTTCATCCGGTAACCCCTGAACGTTGGGGCGACCTGGAGGCGCTGTTTGGCCCGCGGGGCGCGTGCGGGGGTTGCTGGTGCATGTGGTGGCGGCAGACGCGGGCAGAGTTTGACCGGCAGAAGGGCGAGGGCAACCGCCTGGCGATGAAGGCCATCGTGGAGGCGGGGTGGGTGCCGGGTATCCTGGCCTATGCTGGGGGCGCGCCCGTGGGCTGGTGCTCGGTGGCCCCGCGCGAGGAGTTCTGTGCGCTGGCGCGGTCGCGGGTGCTGCGGCCGATTGACGACCAGCCGGTGTGGTCGGTGGTCTGCTTCTTCATCGCGAAGCCGTACCGACGTCGCGGCCTGACCGTTGCCCTGCTACGGGCCGCCGTGGACTACGCTGCGGCGCACGGCGCTCGCATTGTGGAGGCCTACCCGACGGAGCCGAAGAAGGCCGATGCGCCTGTCGTGTTCCTGTACATGGGGACGGTGTCGGCTTTTCGCAAGGCCGGTTTCGTGGAGGTGGCACGCGGGTCAGCGTCGCGGTTCATCATGCGGTACACGATTCGCGGCTGATGCCTTCGCCGTGCGCGGCTCTGCGCAGAACGCGAGGGGCCTGGCGCTGTTGCCAGGCGCAATGGGAGAGGCGCGAGCACGATGTTTTTCGCTGCGTTTGTTGGGGAGCCGACGGGCTCGTCTGCGTGGGCCGATGCTATGCAGCGGCACGCCGCCTGGTTGGGTCTGTCGGCGCATCTGTACTCGCGCCTGTTGGCGGACGGCAGGACGTTTGCCTTTGGCTGGGCCAGCATCCGCGCGCCCGACACAGCAGCACTCGTGAGGGACGGGGCGCAACGCTGCACCATTGTCCCATTGGACGTGCCGACCCGCGAGCACGCCCTGACCGAGGAACCCCCCAAGGGCTTCGGTACCCATGCAACTCGCATGGACGTTTCGCTGACTTCGGGGGAGGTGTGGGTAACAGTTCCCGTGCTATCTCTGGAGAAATTCTACTACGCGCGAACGGGCGACGGTTGGGTACTGAGCAACGACCTGCGCCTGATTGTTCGCATCGTCGGGCTTGACATAGACGTGCGTGCGGTCTACACGCTCTTCCAGTATGGCTCTGTCCCTTCGCCGTTGACCCTATCGCGCAACGTGCTGCGGGTCGTTCCAGGGCACACGTTGATTCTTCCCGCCGACTCGGGCGAGGCGCGACTCCAGCGTTTCTTCAGCATCGGCGACTTGGTGGAGGAGAGGCGGGAGCGCGATCCGGAGGAGTACGTCCTTGTCGCCATGGATACGGCGATCGCCCGCACGCAACCGCCCGTGGTGGTGCATTTCAGCGGCGGCGTGGACTCGGCGCTCGTGGCGGCGCGGCTCGCGGCTCTGCGTCGCACGGACGCGCGCTTGCAGCGCTTCACCCTGGGGCCATCTGACCCATTCCATGAAATGGCTCCCGCCATGGCCCGGCACCTGGGCCTGGAGTTTGAAGAGGTGTACTGGAATCCGGCGGAGATTGTCCCTATTCTGCAGAGTCTGGCGCAAGAATATGCCGCGCCCCTGGCCGACCCTGCATCTCTGCCCACGTTGATGCTGATACAAGCCATGGCGCAATGGGCAAGCCTGCCTACGGCGGTGCTGACCGGCACGGGAGCGCAGTCGCTGTTCGCATCGGGGCGCAAAGCGCGACTGTTCCGGCGGCTCTATGCTGTGCCGCGCGCCTTGCGCCGATTGGTCGCCGCAGCATATCCGGCGGGCCTGTGGCGTGGCACGTCCAGGCTGAGTTGGTTCGTCGGCGCAGTCAACAAGACGGCGCACCTACCCGCGGAATATGCGGCGGCAGGCGGCCATTCCAGCATGGACGGGTTTGCGTTTCGCATTCCGCCGCACGTGCGCGCCGAAATGGAACGAGCCGCACTCGCGGAACTGGACGCGCTGGCCGGGGACGCCGACCTGTCCGACCGCATCTCTATTTCCGGTGGGCTTCGCAATAGTATGTGCCAGTGCGGCGCGCGAGTGTTTGACCCGCTCCGTAGGCGCGGCGTAGGTACGGTGATGCCTTTCCTGGAGCCGGAGACGGTGCGCGCCGCCTTCTCGCTCTCGTGGGACGAAAAATGCCTCGGCGGTGAGCCGAAGGGGCTGCTCAAGGAACTCCTGGCGCGGCAAGTCCCGCGCGAGTGGGCCTATTGGCCCAAGGGGCGGTTTCTGCTCCCGTACTACGAGACCTTCCGACATTCGGCTGCCCGCGATTACGTTCGGGATGTGGTCTTCGCCAGGGACAACCCCATTCTCTCGTTCTGCAACGCTCGGAATGTAGAGGCCATCTTCCGCCGAGTGGAGGCGGGCCAGCCGATGCATGTCGGCGTGAGGCCGTTTGTGTGGACGGTTACGTTCCTCTCGGCGTGGCTACACGGCCTGCGTGCGGGGTGAGGACGTTGCCACCGGTTGGCAGTAATTGACAGCAGGGTGACTCGGCGCTAGAATACGCTCACCCGCCGAGGACGCGGAATCTCGTGTTGCGAGTGAGTGCCCATGGCCCGACCCCCGCGCCTTCTCCGAACCGAACAGCCACTGCATCGGCCCCTGACGTGGGGTGATGTTCTGGCTCTTCTGTTGGTCGCCGTTCTGCTATATGTGGGCGTGCGACTGGCGTTCGGCGCTCCGGTTGTGGTGGAAGGGCCGACCATCTCGCTGAAGCCGACGGCGCTGCCCTGGTATGCTGTGCTGTCGGTGGGCCGCATGTTGGCCGCCTACGCGCTGTCCATGCTGTTTACGCTGACCTACGGGCGCTGGGCCGCGTACAGCCGCCGTGCCGAGTCGGTGCTCATCCCCTTGCTGGATGTGCTGCAGAGCGTGCCCATTCTGTCGTTCCTGCCGGTAGTGCTCTTGAGTTTGAGCGCCATCTTGCCCGAGAAGATGGCGGCGGAACTGGCTTCCGTTGTCCTCATCTTCACCAGCCAGGTGTGGAACTTGACCTTCGCGTGGTACCAGTCGCTGAAGACGATCCCGCAGGAACTGCGCGAGGCCGGCACCATCTTCCGTTTCAACGGCTGGCTGCGATTCAAGGCGCTGGAACTGCCTTTCGCGGCGATCAGCCTGATATGGAACAGCATGATGAGTTGGGCGGGCGGGTGGTTCTTCCTGATGGCCGCGGAGATCTTCACCGTGGGCCAGCGCGACTTTCGTCTGCCCGGCCTGGGCGCGTATCTCCAAGAGGCAGCCAATCAAGGCAATGTAGGCTCTATCCTGTGGGGCGTGGGGACGCTAGTGTTGGTGGTTGTGGCGCTGGATCAACTCGTTTGGCGGCCACTGCTTGCGTGGTCTGACCGGTTCAAACTGGAAATGGTGGAAGGCGAGGAGCCGCCCGCATCGTGGTTCCACGACGCGGTGCGCCAATCGCGCCTTGCCGACTGGTTTGCTAGGGCCGTCTTGCACCCCATCAGCGAGCGGCTGGACGGGTATCTTGTCCGCCGTTTCCCGGCGCGGGATGCACTGGCGCAGGACGGGCGGAAGGCATCGTGGCCGGGGCGTGTGCTTGTCGTACTGGCGGGCGCTGCGCTGCTGTACGGGGCCTACCGCGCGGCGCTTCTGCTGTTTGCTGTTCCGCCAGCACAGTGGCTTCATATCCTGGAAGGAGTCGGGGCGACCCTGCTGCGGGTGGGAGTAGCGCTGACGGTGGCGCTGGCGTGGACGATCCCCGTGGGCGTGGCCATCGGCACCAATCGGCGCATTGCCGCCTGGCTCCAGCCGATTGTGCAGATTGCGGCGTCGGTGCCAGCAACGGCGTTGTTTCCTGTGCTGCTGCTGGCGCTCATTGGCGTGTCAGGTGGGCTGGAGGTGGCGGCTGTCCTCTTGATGCTGATGGGCACGCAGTGGTATCTGCTGTTCAACATCATCGCGGGGGCCTCGGCCATTCCGCAGGACTTGAGATACACCACAACACTGCTGGGGCTTGGGCGATGGGAACGCTGGCGCACGTTGATCTTGCCCGCGCTGTTCCCGTACATCATCACCGGTGCGATTACGGCCAGTGGCGGGGCCTGGAACGCCAGCATTGTGGCCGAGCACGTGGAGTTTGCCGGCCGCACCTTGAAGACCATTGGCATCGGCGCGCTGATCGCCGAATCCACCGGCACGGGCGACTATCCGCTGCTCCTGGCCGCCACGCTGTCCATGGTGTTCGCGGTGGTTCTCATCAATCGGCTTGTCTGGCGCCGGTTCTATCGCCTGGCCGAAGAACGATATCGGATGGAGTAAACCATGGCCACAAACGGATACCTGCTTGAACTTCAGCACATCAGTCAGTATTACGGCAGTGGCTCGCGCCAGTTCATCGCTGTGGAAGACGTCAATCTGACGTTGCGAGAGGGCGAGTTTGTGGCCCTGCTAGGTCCGTCGGGCTGCGGCAAGAGTACGCTGTTGCGCATCATCGCGGGCCTGCAACGTCCCAGCGGGGGCGTGGTGCTGTATCGCGGCGCGGCTTTGCAAGGG
This sequence comes from Chloroflexota bacterium, assembly GCA_014360805.1. Taxonomy (NCBI): domain Bacteria; kingdom Bacillati; phylum Chloroflexota; species Chloroflexota bacterium. The sequence goes on along the minus strand of JACIWU010000001.1, from coordinate 23,541 downwards.
GTGAACCCTCACGCGGCGATTGTTTTCCAGACGTTTGCCCTTTTCCCATGGCTCACGGTTCTGGATAACGTGGCGGTGGCGCTGAAGGCGCGGGGCGTGCCCGAACCAATTCGGACCACGCGCGCCGTGGACCTGCTGGATAGGGTGGGCCTGGACGGGTTTGAGACGGCATACCCACGCGAACTGTCGGGCGGGATGCGCCAGAAGGTGGGATTTGCCCGCGCGATGGCCGTGGAGCCGGAACTGTTGTGCCTGGACGAGCCATTTTCCGCGCTGGATGTCCTGAGCGCCGAGGCGCTGCGGGGCGAATTGCTGGAGTTGTGGACAAGCGGGAGCATCCCCACTCGCGCCATACTGATGGTAACGCACAACATTGAGGAAGCCGTGTTCATGGCCGACCGCATCGTGGTCATGGAGAAGGACCCGGGCCGCGTGGTCGCCGAGTTGGCGGTCCCGCTTCCGCACCCGCGCCAACGCAAGCACCCGGACTTCCTGAAAGTGGTGGATGAGGTGTACGGCATTCTGGCTGGCCAGACTCAGCCAGAGCATGTAGAGTTGGGGAGCGCCCCCGGCGAACCAGGCCGTACCCGGGCGCTGCCCCATGTTACCGTGAACCAACTCGCGGGCCTTTTGGAGCAACTGGCCGAGGCGCCCGGCAATCGCGCCGACCTGTACCGCCTGACCGAAGACCTCAAGGTGGACTCGGATCACCTGCTGATGCTCACCGAGGCGTGCGAACTGCTGGGGTTCGCGACGGTTGACAAAGGCGATATCATGTTGACGCCGCTGGGCGAGACCTTCGCCGATGCCAGCATTCTGGCGCGCAAGGAAATCTTCCGCACCCGCATACGGCGTCTGCCGTTGTTCAAGTGGCTGTTTGCTATGCTGCGAGCGTCGGGCCAGAAACTTCAGAGCGAGGTGGTGAAGACTGCGCTGGAACTGGAGTTCCCGCCCGACGAAGCAGCGCGGCAGTTGGAGACGGTCATCAACTGGGGCCGCTATGCGGAACTGCTGGCCTACGACGACAGCGATGAGCGCATCTACCTGGAGCCGGCCGAGGGCGCGTCCACAACCGAGAAAGTCGCGTAGGCCAGGCAACGCGCATCTTTACGGTGCGGGCGGGACGAATCGCACCGCTCCCACCCAGATGTTCACCCATCCCACGGCCAGCGCGAGTGCGTTCAGGGCCAGCCAGATCGCGCCTGCTGTGCCTGCCAAAAGTTCGCGCGCAACGTGGCGGCGGAAGAACAACATGTCTATGGCGTTGGCGGCGGGATGCGAGGCGATGTAGAGCCCCAGCAGGACGCCGATGACCCCATCGGCCACGTCCAAGCCGGTGAGCGTGCGGAGGTAGTAGAGAGCCCCCACATAAGCAAGCCCCAACAGCGAAAGGCCCGCCAAGGCTTCGCTACCCCGGAACGGCCGCTGTGCTGCCATTGTATTCCTCGCCGTGCTTCGGCTAATCGGCCGGTATGGTCCAGATTTGCACGCCCAGAGTGCCTACGGCGACCAGGGAGCGCCCATCGGGGCTGAAGGCCAGATCCCAAACGACGCCGGCTCCGGGGAACGTCAGAGACTTGGTTTTCTTTTTCACGTCCCATACCTCTACAGCGCCGGACAAGTGGCCGAGTGCCAGTTGTGTACCATCGGGGCTGAAGGCCGTCGCGCGAGGGTTGCCGGGGAACTCCGCCACGTTCTGACCTGCGCGCATGTCAAAGAGATACGCCTTTCCAGGCGACGCGCCAGCCTGAAGGAAGAGCGACGGGCAGGCCAGCAAGGAGCCATCTGGGCTGAAGGCCATGCGGGGATAGCCCAGTGCGTAGGTCGTCTGCCCCTGCTGTAGATCGGGGAAGGCGCGGATCACGAATTTGTCCTTCTGGGCCTGCCAGTCGGCGACTATGACCAGGCCATCCTGGCGGGCCATTGCTAGCAGGCGCGTGTGGCTGTAGGCGATGCCCACGACCTGCGACGGCCCCTGGGTATAGGCCACCTTGGTGCCGTCGTCTGCATCCCACATCCACACATAGCCATCCCTGCTGCCGGTGAACAGCCACGCGCCGTAGTCGGCAAAGGCCACGCCGGCAACCTCGGCGGAATGCTCGATTAGGCGATGCTTCCGTTCCCCCGTATTCGCGTCCCATACGATGGCGGTCTTGTCGGCGCTGCCCGACGCGAGGAGTGAGCCATCGGCGCTGAAGTCCACAGTACCGACCATGCCGCTGTGCTCTTTCATGCGGCGCACTTCGCGGTTCTCGCGGATGTCCCATAGGATCACCTCGCCGTCCAGAGTGCCGAAGGCCACCCATCGCCCACTCGGGTGAAAGGCCACACTGCGCGCTCCGTCAATGGGGATGACGGCTTGCGGCGTAGCGGTGGACATGGGGGTGGCTGTGGGTTTGCGGGCGGGCGTGCTAGTCCAAGGGGGTTCTGTGGGATGGGCCTTTGTGGCCACTGCGACTGTGCCGATAGGCACGGTACGCCTGGCCGTAGGGCTTGAAGTTGCGGGGCCAGCGCACGCTACCAACAGGACAAGACCTCCCAGCGAGACAGCGAAGGATACCCATTGTTTGTTTGCCATAATCTGTACCTCCCTAGCCGCCGTAGGCGCCGGGCGGGTTGCGTCGCCGCGGCCTAGAACCCACCGCTGTGGGCAGCCGTTGCTTACTCGTCCTTGTGGGCCAAAGGGAGCAACAGGTGCAGTTCGGATTGGCTTCGGTAGTACTCTACGGTGGGGGCATCGGGGGCCATGGTGAAGCGGCGCATGAGATCGGCAAAGATGTCGCCGATTTCATCCACGTGCTTGGGCCAATCCCGTAATTTCACTCGGGCGCAGGGGCCCCCTTTGACGCGCAACACCGGGAATCCCAGCGCCGCGGCTTCCTCGTCGTGGGTCACCTCCACCGCAGCATAGTAGGCAAGTTTGTCGCCTTCGCACACTGTGAGTCCGTAGAATCGTCGCCCCTTCAAGGATGGCTTGGCGGCTTCCAGGCGATTCCACGCATCCTTGATGCCTTCCGGGAACGTGTGCGCTCTGCAAACGGCCAGGAGCAAGGCGGGCATCGTTACCACGGTCGCCCGATAGTTCATTTCGTTCTCCCTTCCGCCTTCTGGGCGGAGCAGACGTGGCTGGCCACGCGGGTTCTGCGCCCTAGCCGATGCGCACCTTGCCGTTGAACAGGATGAGCAGCACACCGAGGCCGACCAGGACGAGACTGGTGAGGCCAGGGGCAGCCTCGCGTGCCGGGGCGTTCAGGCCAGGCCACGCAGGCAGATAGCGGACGGAAATCCGAGCGCCTTCGGCGGGGAGGGTCGTGATGTTGAGCGCTTCCTGATTCCATGAGCCTGCATAGGGCTGGCCATTTGCGGTGAACTGATACGTGATTTGATACTCGTGCTCCTCGCTGTCCGACACGGAGACGTCCGTGATGACCGCCGTCGCCGATTCACCGAAGATGCTCAGAATCGGCCCGCGCAGCCCCAGGAAGATGAGCGCCAGGCCCGCCAGCACGGCCAACACACGGCCCAGGACGGGAGTCCGCGTTTTCTTCGGCATGGCTTCGGCGACGGCGCACGCCTGGGCCTGGGCGCGCGAGTCGGTCGGGGCGCTTGCCTGCGGCGGTGGTGGCGGGGCCGCCGGCGCGACCGGCCGGCCGCACTTACCGCAGAACCGCGCGTCGGGGCCCAGCGCCGCGCCGCACTGTTCACAGTAGCGTTGTTCACCTGCGTTCATGGACTCCTCTTTGCGTGGGTATGTGAGCAGCCTATGGGCTTTGGCCTGGATTGGTCTGGGGGCTATGCGCTCTTGTACACCAGGCGTCCTTCCACCTTGGCGTTTAGGTTCTGGTTGTTGCGGAAGTACTCCTCCAGCACGTCCTGGATGGATGTGCTGACGACTTTGGGCTTGCCGTGGGCGGTCAGTTCATCGTAGGTGATGTTGAGGTAGACCGCCGCGTTGTTGACATGGTAGCCTTGGAGCACCAGCGTGTACAGCGCCTCACCGTCCACGGGCTTGCCGCGCACCTCCAGGGATTCCAGTTCGCGCTTCGCCTCGGTGTACGCGGCGCGGACGCCGCGATTCACCTGGTAGCATTCGCCTTCGCCGTCTCGGTTTTCGGGGCGCATGACGTGGGCGAAGATGCGTTTCAATTGCCCGCCGGTGACGGTGAAACGGGTCAGCGCGTCGTCAAAGGGGAAGCAGGAGATGAAATTGCCCAGCGTGAGGATCGGCCCCAGTTCCTTCAGGCGAATGGAGCCGCTCCCGACCATGACCACATCGCTCTCGGTGTATTCGGCCAGGGCGTCGGCCACCAGGTTGCCCAGCGCCGTTTCCTCCTCGCGTTTGGGGTGGGTGAGCACCGTCGCGAACCTGCACAGGATCGCGTTGTACTTGCGGTCCACCTCATCTTTGAACGAGGCGATGAAGTTGTGCAAGCCCTCGTCAGGCTCGGTGATCTCGTCCGTGATGGGGATGAGTCTCCAGGTATAGTCCACGATGGAGTTCGTGTCGTCGTCCACGACGATGTCAAATCGCCCGATCTGGTCGGTGCCGACGCCGGCCTGGGCGATGAGCACGCCGTTCACCTCCACCGGCGTGCTGAGGATCGTGTGCGAATGCCCACCGATGATCATGTCCACGCCCCATTCGGGCTTCAGCAATTTGGCCAGTTCCACGTCGGAGTCAAACCCGATGTGGGTGAGGAGCACGGTTAGGTCTATGTCGTCGTTCTTGTAGGCGTTGCAGATGCGGCCTACCTCGTCGCTGGCCTCTTGCAGAGAGATGAACGTGCCGATGACGGGGTCGGTTTTGAGGGCGTCAATGACCTTGTCGGTGATGATGCCGATGAACAGGATGTCAAACCCCGCTTTGTTGATGATGTGGTACGGGCGCATCAGGCGTTTGTTGTAGGGCTTGATGTACAGGTTGGCGTTGACAATGGGGAAGTTCGCCATGCGCTCCAGGAACAGGAGGTGCGGCAGGCCGTAGTCAAACTCGTGGTTGCCCAGGGATACGACGTCGGGCGAGAGGTAGTTCATGATCTCAATGGTGGAGATACCCCTGTATTCGGTGTCAATGATGGAGCCTTGTACCATGTCGCCAGCGATGACGTACAGAACGTTTTCCTCTTCGCGGCGCACCTTGTTGACATAGCCGGAGAGCAGCGCCAGCCCTCCGATGAGGCGGCCCTCCGCTCCGCGCATTTCGGCCAGAAAATCGCCGTGCATGTCGTTGGAATGCAGGATTGTGAACCTCTTGGTATTCATCGGCTCCCCTCCTTACGGATGTCGCACCTCATGTCATTAGGCCGGATTCTTTCGCCGCGTGCGGACTTACCGCGTCGTTCTGCGTTTCGCGGCTGTGGCGACATGGGCCTGCGCCAGCGCCGCGACCTGGTCCAGCAGTTGTGGCGGGCAGTAGAGCCGCAGCAGCGACCGCCACGAGTTGCTGAGCGTAACGACCCGAAGGCGGCGGTGCACCGTAACGCGCCGCACCTCGCGCCAACTGACGCGCTCGCCATAGCCCGACGGGCCTGCCGTGGATGAGAAGGCTACACCTGGCCGCCGCGCCAGCACGCCCAGCACCGCCATCAGCCACCGGAAACGGCGGCCCTGGCCCGCATCTTCCATCTGCGCGCCCCTCGCGTCCACGACGAAACGGGCGCGGTAGCGGTTGCCGTAGATCAGCAGCGTAGCGATGAGGAAGAGTGCCGCCAGGATGCCCGCGACGAGCGCCAACACGGATGGGGGCAGCCATGCGGGATCGCCCGCAACGAGGCTCATGGCGAAGACGAAGAGTTCCATGATGAGCAGGCTTGCCGCGACCACGCGCAGGAAGTCCCACCAGATGAACGGATTGGTCGCCAGCGGCAGAGCGTAGTCCCAGGTGAGGGTCTGGCGCTCCCCACCCGAATTTTCGTCGTCCGGCATATTTGCGCCTCGCGTGAAGTAGCGCCACTGTAGCATGGCGCGGGCGGGCTGTCAAGCGCCAGGTGGCGCGCCGTGCGTTCGGCTCCCTACCCGCGTGCGGCGTTGGGCTTGGCCACGTAGACGCCCGCCATGTCCGTGCCCAAGAAACCGGCGTCGTACATGCGCTTGTCCACGGGGCGCAGGTTGTGGGCGGCTTCGGCGTCCAGCAGCGGGTAGTGGCGCACCCGATCCAGCCGCGCGCCGATGATCTCCAAATCCTGCTCGGTAGTCATCCAGTGGATGCTGTCAAATACGCTCAGGTCCAGGGGGCGCGAGTAGGCGCGAAGGGTCTTTTCCCCCAGCGTGTTGAAGTATTCCTCAAAGTACGAGAGCGCCAATTCGCGCAGGTTGCGAAAGATGGGTTCGTGGTAGCGCAGGCCGACGAAGTTGGACTTGGCGACGGCTCCCCAGTGCCCTCGCCACCGATAGACGGCGATGACGTGGTCGTCGTCGTTCTCGGCGCGGAGGTCCACGACAAGCGGGGGGTGGCCGTGGAAGCGCAGGGCCGCCGCCGCGAAGATCGCGCCCTCGGTGCAGTGAGCGCAGCGATCGCGGAGCACCCGCCTCGGCGAGCGGGTCTGATGGTCGGTGGTGTAGGGGATGCTGTCCAGGAAATCCTGCACCCGCGCAGGGGTGCTGAGCGAGGCCAGGATGGCCTGTTCTTCGTCGGTCCAGAGCGAATGTAACGACATGCGTGCTCCCGCAGTGATGGTGTGGGATGTGGCCTTGGGCCTTCTGCACGCCATTATGGGGCGAGGCGCTGCGGATGTCAAAAAGACGACGTGTGCGGGATTCACGGCTGGGGGTGCGGGGTGAAGGGCCTGGATTTCACCGTCGAGGACGCTGCGACCCACAGCGGGGCGCACGACGTTGACAGGGATGCGAAAACGGGTATGATAGCGCCGCGCGCCGGGGAATGCGCCTATGGCCTCGCGTTCCGACGGCAGGCGCGGTTGGTGCAATTGCAAATCCCGCTGTTGTCCGTGGCGAAAGACTGTTGCGACCGGGTGGTGCGACATGCTTGAATTGCTGAAGCCAGCGTCGTTTATGCTCCTCTCGTGGGTGGGCCTGTTCGCGGTGTTCAGCGGCGTGGGCCTGTTGGGGTTACGATGCGCGCCGCGACTCGGGCGGGTGGTGCCCTTCCCGCGCAGGGTGTTCCTCGCGTTCTGGATCGGCTGGGCGCTGACGCTTGCGCTTCTCCAGATTTGGCACATCTTCTTCGCCGTCAACTGGCTGGCGCTGACGGTGGTGTGGCTTTTGGGCCTGGCGGGGCTGGGGCTGCACTGGCGCGACGTGTGGGCGCTGATCCAGGCGGAATGGCGAGGGCGGAAGCGGGTCTGGCTGGCCACGGCGATCATCGGCCTGTGGTTCGCCAATCTAGCCACGGCGGGCACGGCCAACTACGACGATGCTCTGTACCGAATCCAATCCATGCTCTGGGCGAAATCGTATCCGATCGTGCCCGGGCTGGGCAACGTGCATGGGAGACTGGCGTTCAACAGCACGTACTACCTGTACGCGGCCATGCTGGACGCTGGCGAATGGACGGGTCGGGCGCTGCATCTGGCCAGCGGTTTGTTGGCCACCGTACTGATGGCGTATGCGGTGCGGAGCCTGGCGGCTCTGTTTGTGGGGCGCGACAGCGAGCGCGCCTATCGCCTGTACTACGCGCTGTTGCTGGCGCCCGTGATGGTAGAGGTCTCCGGCGGCAACATCGCCACACTGTCTCCCTCCTTGCCGGTCTTTGTCCTTGCGGTGCTGATGCTGGGGCAGTTGCTGGGGTTTCTCGCGCGGTCCGGGGAGATGGAGCCGGCCGAGGCGCAGTTCTGGCTTGTCTGGTTCGCGCTGATGGCGTGCGCCGGGGTCGTGGTGGAGCGGAGTTTTGCCGTGTTGGGCATAGGCATTTTCGCCGTGGCGCTCGGTGTGGAAGTGGCGCGTCGCCCCGGGCGTGCGCCTCGCGAGATTGTCGCAATCCTCGGGCGGAGTTGCGCGGCGGTCTTGCTGGTCGTCGTGCCGTGGATGGCACGGGGCATTATCCTGAGCGGCTACCCGGTGTACCCGAGCACCTTCGGTGCGGTCAACGTGCCATGGCGCGTGCCCCGCGCGCTGGTCGCCAGCGAGGCGAAGTGGCTACAGTCGTGGGTGCGCACGCCGCAGGTCTTCTGGGCCGACGTGCTGGCGGATATGGCGTGGGTACGCAAGTGGGCCGACAGCCTGCCGGCGGACGTGCCTCGGGCCATTGGCGTCGCGCTCGTGGCGGGATTGGCCGGGCTGTTCGCCCCCAAGTGCGGCGGACAGGCGAGCCGCAAGCGCCTTTGGCTCGTCCTGCTACCGCCCATCGTGGCGTTGGTCGCGTGGTTCTTGACGGTTCCCAGTCCCCGCCTGGGGATGGGGGCGTTCTGGGGGTTGGCGGTTGGGGCTTTGACCGTGGCCGCGACGAGGCTGGTGGGCGAGACGGATGCGGGAGAGTTGCCGCAATCGGGCTTCGTGCTCGCCATCGTGCTGGCCTTTTTCCTGTTTCTGTCGCCCATCCGCACGCCGTATTTGGTAGCGCCTGGGTCGGATGCCGGTTTCAGTGCCTTGCCGAAAACGGCGTATCAGAGCCGCGTAACCAACGCAGGGTTTGTAGTGTACCTGCCGAAGGAGGGCGACCGCTGCGGCACTGCGCCGCTGCCCTGTGCCCACATGTTCCGCCCGAATTTGGGGGCCGTCGTAGTGGCCGGACGCTACGGGTTTATGCTGGATGATTCCATTCGCTATCTGGACATCAACGGGGCCATCGCCATGCCGAATGAATCGGGCCTGAGCGTGCTGTACCAGTCGGGATGGTACGGTCCGGACCCCGGGACGGGCGTCCGCTGGATGCAGGCCACAGCGCGGATGCTCATCTACACTGAGAAGGCAAGAACCGCGCATATCTTGCTCACGCCGGTGAAGATGCACGTTCGCGGCACGTTCGGGGACTTCGGTCGGTTGCGCATTTTGGTGAACGGGCGGGAGATCGGCACGTTTGACATGCGCAAGGATGTGCTGACGGATGTAGCGCTCCCGCTGGGGCGCGATTTCAACCTCGTTACGTTCCGGTATCTGGGCGGCAGTTTTGTGCCCAAGGACTCGGTGCCCGGCAGCCTGGACGAGCGAACCTTGGGCATTGGGTTCTATCCGATTGAGGTGCGCTAGAGGGTTTGGGGACGCGAATTGCGCGAAGGGGATTTGGAACGCAAACCTCGCGACAGGGCGCGAAAGGGCGCGAAAGACGCGAAAGGGCAGCGACTGCGAGGCGCGCGAAGGGACGATTGGGAAATGAAAAGCGGGAGAGGCCAGCCCGTCAGAGCAGTTTCACGAACTCATCTACGCTGAGGCCAGCCTGCCGGATGATCGCGCGTAGCGTTCCTCTATCCAGTTCCCGATGATCAGGAGCGACAATCTGCGCAAACGGCTCGTCGCGGCGCAGAATCATGTGGCTACACTCTTGGCGCTTGACGTAGAACCCTATTAGAGTTTGGAGCCGATTCGGTGGCGGACAAGGGCCGCAGAGCCTCTCATTTGGCCCGCACAGCACGCTGGGCCCCTGCGCGGTGTGTGCCCTCGCGATGTCGCTCGTCCGAACCGTCAGGCACGTTCGCGTCGGTTCACGTGTCCGTGCGATACTCACTCGGGCCAGATGACGCTCAGGCAGGTGGGGCCGCCGTCGGCCTTGGCGAATTCGGCCAGGTTTACCGGCTGCACCTGAAACCCCAGTTCCTTGAGCAGGTTCGCGGCCCTCGGGTATCCCGCCGGGATGACAACCTTCGCGCCGAACAGGAGCACGTCGGCGGTGATCTCCTCGCCTTGCGGCACAGGGATCCATTCCAGACCGATCTGCGCGGCGAGGGGGGCGAACGCGGCGACGGCGTACAACATGCCGTTACCCAGGTAGGCAGCGCCGGATTTCAGGTGCAGCATACCCTTAGGCAGGGGGACGGGGTGAGCCTCCACGCCCAGTTTGGCGGCCAGTTGGGCGATGCCCTCTCGGTTGGTGCGGTCGCCCAGCCCAACGTAGGCGACATCTTCTACCCAGAGGACATCGCCGCCGTCCAGGGTGCCGGGCGGCTCAATCTCCACGATTTGCAGATTGTGCGCCTGGAGCGTCGGGCGCAGGGTCTCGCCTTCGCCCTGGCGGGATGGCGCGCCTGAACGGGTGAGTAGCGCCTTGCCGTTCCGCACAACGACGGCATCCTCCACGAAGCAGCCATCCGGGAAGCGCTCGTCGGGCGGGAGGATGATGACCTCCAGTCCGATGTTGCGGAGCGCCTGGCAGTAGCCGGCATGTTGTCGGCGGGCCTTGTCAGGGTCAATGCGGGCCGCCGTGGAGGATATAGCCTTGACATAACTCTGTCCAGGTGTGCGTGTGAGTGCAATCCAGCGCATGTTTGCCTCCTAGCATCGGTTGCGTTGCGCCCGGCGCTGGAGCGTCTGGCTGGGCGCGATGGATTTCGCCGCCGAGGGCACCGTGGGCCATAGATTGCCTAGTATAGCATGGTGTGCCGCTATGGACTGGCGCTAGCCCCGAAGGGGGCCTCGCCCCTTTAGCGCGGGACGAACCCCCGTGCAGGCGGGCATCCCTCACTCTAGCCCTCTCCCAGCGGGAGAGGGGACAGCGCGCGGGCGCCTTCGCCGAGCCGTCCCGCGCTAACTGAACCAGTACACCAGGCCCGAGTCAAAGGGCGTGGCCATGTCGGGATGGTGCGGCAGAATGCGCACGGTATAGCCGTGCAGGCCGCTGGTGGCGAAGTTCACCTTGCCCTCGTAGATGTAGGCCGAGTCCAATTTCTGCTTCAGTTGCATCGGCGCGATTTCGCCCTGACGGATCTCGCCGGCAGGGTTCACGTGGCCGTAGTACAGTTGGACGCGGACGTCATCGGGCGACAGGCTGCCCAGGTTCACGCGGGCCGTAACGACGACTTCGGCGTTGACGTGGATCTCGGCGAGCGTATTCGCCTCTACGCTTTCCACCCGAAGTTGGCTCCAGTTCTGGCGGAGGTTCGCTTTCCAGGCGGCCAGGTCCTTGGCGCGCTGGGCCTGATTCTCCTGCATGGCCAGGTAATGGGCGCTGACGGGCAGGTAGTACTTTTGCGTGTACTCCATGAGCATGCGGTCGGTGTTGAAGACAGGCGCCAGGTTGCCAAGGGCGGCCTTCATCTTGGCGATCCAGGCCCGAGGGAGGCCATCCCGGCCGCGCGAGTAGAACAGGGGGACGATTTCCTTCTCCAGGAGTTCGTAGATGACCTGCGACTCCACAGCGTCCTGATACTCCGGGTCGTCGTAGATTTCGCCGCGCCCGATGGCCCAGCCGACTTCGGGGGCGTATCCCTCATCCCACCACCCGTCCAGGATGCTCAAGTTGAGTGCGCCGTTGGCGGCGGCCTTCATCCCGCTGGTGCCGCTGGCCTCCTGCATTCGGCGCGGGGTGTTGAGCCAGACGTCTACGCCCTGCACCAGATAGCGCGCGATGTTCATGTCGTAGTTTTCCAGGAAGACGAGTCGGTGGCGGAAGTCCTCTTGTCGGGCCGCCTTGACGATGGCCTGGATGAGTTCCTTGCCAGCCTGGTCCTGGGGGTGGGCCTTGCCTGCGATGATGATCTGCACCGGCCGGTCACGGTCGTTCAGGATGCGTGCCAGGCGGGCGGGATCGCGCAGGAGGAGCGTGGCGCGCTTGTACGTGGCGAAGCGCCGCGCGAACCCGATGGTCAGCGCCTCGGGGTCCAGGACCTCGTTGGCAACTTCCACTTCGGACGGGGGCGCGCCTCGGGCCTCCAACTGCGCGCGCAGGCGCTGTCGGGCGAAGTGCACAAGACGCTCTCGGCGCCGCTCATGGGTGCGCCAGAGTTCTTCGTCGGGGATATCGGCCACCTTCTGCCAGACCGACATGTCGCTCGGCTCTTCCCGCCATCGGGGGCCCAGGTAACGGTCCAGCAGCGACGCCAGGTCTCCCGAAACCCAGGATCGCAGATGCACGCCGTTGGTGATGTGGCCCACCGGAATCTCGTTTTCGGGCACGCCCGGCCAAAGGTTGCTCCAGAGTCGCCGGGCCACGGTGGCATGGAGGGTGCTCACGGCGTTGGTGTGGCTGGACATGCTCACGGCAAAGACGGCCATGTTGAATGGCTCGCTGGCGTCGGCGGGGTGCTGGCGACCCAGGGCCATGAACTGCTCGCGCGTGATGCCCAGGATCGGATACCAGCCGCCGAAGTAGCGGTCCACCAGGTCCGGCGCGAACACGTCAATCCCCGCCGGCACCGACGTATGGGTGGTGAACATGTTTCCGGCGCGGGCTAGTTCGGCTGCCTCGTAAAAGTTTAGGCCGAATCGGTCCATGAGTACCCGCACGCGTTCCACGCAGAGAAAGGCCGCATGTCCTTCGTTCAAGTGGCAGACGGTGGGTTCAATGCCCAGCGCCATGAGGGCGCGATAGCCGCCGATGCCGAGCAGGATTTCCTGGCGGATGCGCATCTCGCGGTCGCCGCCGTAAAGTTTGCCCGTGATCTCGCGGTCGCGGGGGCGGTTCTGCTGCAGGTTGCTGTCCAGCATGTAGAGCGGCACCCGCCCGACCTGGATGCGCCAGATTTGGGCGCTTACGGGTGCGTCGGGGTAGTTGACCTGGACGATGACAGGCGCGCCGTCGGGCTTGCGCATGAGTTGCAGGGGCATGTTGTAGAAGTCGTTGACCGGATAGTACTCCTGTTGCCAGCCGTCGGGGCTGAGGTACTGGCTGAAGTAGCCGAACTGATACAGCAGGCCCACGCCCACCATGTGGATCCCCAAGTCGCTGGCCGACTTGAGATGGTCGCCGGACAGGACGCCCAGGCCGCCCGAATAGATGGGGATGCACTCGGTGAGGCCGAACTCGGGCGAGAAGTAGGCCACCCGGCACTCGGGCACTTCGGCGCAATGCTGGGAATACCAGGCGCGCTGATTGGCCATGTAGCGGTCAAACTGCTCGCAGACGCGCTGGAAGTGGGCGAGGAAGCCATCGTCCCGCGCGGCGGCTTCCAGGCGCGATTGGGCGATGGCTCCGAGCATGGCGACGGGGTTGTGGCCGCTCTGCTCCCAGAGGTCGCTGTCCAGGCGGCGGAACAGGTCTCGCGTGTCGTGGTCCCATGTCCAGCGCAGGTTGTACGCGAGTTCTGCCAGCCGAACGAGGCTCGGCGGAAGCGATGGGATCACGTTCAGGATCATATAGGGTCGCATGAAGCGTTTCCTCCTCAGATCCGGCGCCGGGCCAACATCTCTGGCGCCTTGGATTGTGCTTTGGGCGAATTCGTCTGCCCCATGATAACACAGAGGGCTTGAGGCCGCAAAAGGCAAACAATTAGCGGCTGCCAGGGAACAGCCGCTAATTGGGGGTAGCAAGCGGTGCCAGGGAACACCGCGTTGGGGGCTACTCTTGGCGAATGTGGGCCAGGGCCTCGGCGAAGACCTTGCCGATGTGTTCGCTCGCGAGGGAGTAGTACACCATCCGCCCTTGCTTTCGGTTCTTGAGGATGTTGACGGTGCGTAGCAGTCGGAGTTGGTGGGAGATGGCCGACTGTGTCATGCCGAGGGAGCCGGCGATGTCGCACACGCAGACTTCTCCGACGCTGGCGACGGCCGAGATGATGCGCAGGCGGGTGGGATCTGACATTGCGTCAAATACGTCCGCTAGATGCGTGGCATCCAGGCCACTGATGAGGGTTTCCGAGATCTTCTTGACTTTCTCGGCGTCAATGATACGAACCTCGCAGCGATCCTCTCTACGCATTTCAGCCTCCTAATATAAATTTGGGTTCGCACGTCTTACATTGTACCATACCTTCGTACTTTCGTCAAGTAGGGAATTTTCTGTTCAGGCAAGAAAAGGTCGCCCACTAGCCTTGCGCATCGTCGCGCCCACACTGTCCGCAACCGATATGCGGTTCGGAGACGACCTGGCGAGTCTTCTGGCACACGGCTGTAACGCCCACGCGTTGCCATAGCCCCAATCGGCGCTGGACGCGCGCGTAGAGGATCATGTGCGGGCAGGCGTTGGCGCGGAGGATGCCCGGAACGGGGCACGTTCGGCACAGCACGGGTTTCCAGGGCTGCTCGGCGGCTTCCAACAGGCGGCAGATTTCGGTGTGCCTGCCGCGCGCATAGTCTCCGTAGAAGAAACGGCACTCTTGTCCGTTTGGGGTTCGGATGGTGCACCTCCTTGGTATCAATATGCGGGTATGGGCAGGTCAAGCCATGTCTGGCCATCATCGCGGCCGACGAGGAGACGATAGGGTTGTTCGGAGACGGTGCTGTTTCCCGATACGGCTACGTAGAGGGCTTTGGGTGCGCGGGCGTCCACCGCAAGAGGCTCCACGTAGCCCAGGGCGAACGGCGGCGTCAACGTGCCCAGCGTCAGCGCCTCGGCCCAGGCGATGTTGCGCGAATCCGGCTCGTGGGCGTTGTCAGAGACGAGCATGAACAAGCGGGAGTTGTTGTAGTAGTAGGCATCGCATCCCACGTACAGGCGGCGCAGGTTGGGGTCAAACGCCAGGCCGTGGGGCATGCATGCGCCCTCGGAGAAACCTCCGCCTGTCGGCTGGTCACCCACAGGCAGCGGCTCCCAGTTCCCGACCCGGCCGCCTCGGTAGAGCCAGCCCTCCGGCCACCCGAACCGCCCGCCGTAGCGAAGATTGGCGTAGAGGATATCGGGGTTCGCAGGGTCAATGAGGATGCGGGTAACGCCATAGCCCAGGTATGCCTGGATGCCGAAATCGGCCTTGCCCCAGGTTCGCCCAGCATCGGTGCTTTTGAGAATGACGGCTTTGTACTCCGTCGTCCAGGATACGCCCGCCCACAGGACGTTGGAATCCACGAAATCCACTGCCAGCGTCTGCGCTTTGAGAGGATGCACGAACTCCCATGCAGACGTGCTAACGCGCCGATAGATGCCGCTGCTGGTGGTCAGGTACATCACGGACGGGTTGCGGTAGTCCAGCGCCAGGGCGAACAGGCGCGACGCGGGCGCGACACCCGTGAGGTCCAGCGGCGTCCACGTCGCGCCCCCATCGGCGCTCCGATACGCGCTGTCGCCGATGATGGCGTACAGGGTACGGTCTTCTCCCGAGGAGACGACCAGGGACCGGACAGACGGAACCGGGACGACGGTCGCGGTGGGCGTTGGCGTGGCGGGTGTGGATTTCGTCGGCGTGCGCGTGGGCGCCGGCGTTGCCGTGGGCGCGAGGGTCGCGGATGGTATCGGCGACGGCGTAGCGGATGGGGGCAGCGCGGTCGGCGTGGGCGAAGGCGCCAGGGTGGGCGCGGCAGGCGTTGCAGGAGCCGACGTTGCGGTTGGGGCCGGCGGCGTGGGCGTTGGCCCGCAGGCCTGGGCAAGCGCGACGATGCCCGCAAGTGCTGCGAGAGCGAGAAGGCGAAACGAGGCGCCGCACAGAGAATGTAGGCATTGTCGGTTTCGTGTCATTGGTGTGCTCCCCGGTGTGTCTGCGCGATTGGTGATGCGAATTGCAGACGCGCGACTATTGTAGGAGGTTCCGCTCGGTCGGTCAAGTGCGCACCTGCATGTCGGCCCGACGCTGAAGCATCGGGCTAAAGGGGCGAAGCCCTGCGGGCTGGGGCCTGTCCGGATGCACGGCAGGCGGGCGCTGGATTCTACGCTGGGGACGCCGAGGGCGTGGAGGATTCTGGATTTGCCCGCGGCACGTCTGCATGTCCGCTCGACGCCGAGGCATCGGGCTAAAGGGGCGAAGCCCTGCGGGCTGGGGGCCTGTCCGGATGCACGGCAGGCGGGCGCTGGATTCTACGCTGGGGGGGCGCCGAGGGCTACGGATCGGCCTGCACAGCATGCTGTGCCCGTGCCTAGCGCGCCGTCGCGATGTCACCCACGTTCACCTCGTTGCGGCCACCCGCAACGTTTCGCCAACTTCTTCGTTGATAGAGTTGGTAGAAGGGAGCGCGTTGTTCTGTGGGTAGGGGCAGATCCTTCGTTCGCATGATACTGTGGACGGCAGGGCGCGGCATCGTGACCCTGGCCATTGTGTTTGCGCTGCTGCCTGCCGGCGGC
This sequence comes from Chloroflexota bacterium, assembly GCA_014360805.1. NCBI lineage: Bacteria > Bacillati > Chloroflexota > Chloroflexota bacterium. The sequence goes on along the minus strand of JACIWU010000001.1, from coordinate 7,508 downwards.
CACGCAACGGAGCCAACCCCTGCCGCCAAGATGAGCGCGCTTCTCCAGTACCAACTGGCGCTGAAGCGGGAATTTCTCGCCAACCCCGACGTGGGCATCGCCGAGGCGCTGACGGCCACCGCGGGCAGCCGCTGGAATCCCCAAAGGCAGCACCTGTTCGTGTACCTGCAAGGCGCTCCAACCTCGCAGTGGGCGCAGCGGGCGCAGGCCCTGGGCGTCGTCCTGTACGGGCAGACGTGGATTCCCCCCGTGGGAACGCATCCGTATGGCTTCGTGGTTGCCGACGCACCCGTCCAGCAGGTGACGGCGCTGGCTTCGCTGGACGACGTGGTGCGCCTGGAGACGGCCGAGCAGGTTCTGCGCCCCAACAACGATTTGGCGAGGGACTTCTCGCAGGCGTCTTGGGCGCAGGCTCTGGGGTACACGGGCGCCGGGGTGCGGGTGGCGATTCTGGACGCGGGGCTGGACGTTGGCCATCCGGATATCCCCGCACCGATTGTGGCCAGGGACGTGTCCCGCTTCCCCGCGATGGACGACGACGTGAGGAATCCCTATTCGGGGCATGGCACCCATGTGGCGGCCACGGCGGTGGGCCGCGGCGTGCTCTCGGGAGAGCGTTATCAGGGCATGGCGCCGGGCGCCGACCTCATCTTCCTGAAGATCGGCCTGGACGAAGAGGGCGCGCCCGCGACGGACGATGCCTTTGTCGCGGCGATTCGCCAGGCCGTGGAGTCCGGCGCGGAAGTCGTCAACGTCAGTTATGGCGGGTGGGATGCCTATCACGACGGTTCCTCTCCGCTGGCGCAGGCGGTGGATTGGGCTGCAAGTCAGGGGCGACTGGTGTTTTGCGCGGCGGGGAACGCAGGCGACGAGGGCCGCCATGCGTCAGTGGAACTGGGGGCAGGCGGGGCGTCTACAAAAGAAGTGGGTCTCCAGGTTCGGGCCGACGCCCCGCTTTTGTTGCGACTGGTGTGGAACGATGGCGTTGGGCGGAGCGAGGCATACACGGTTACGCTATTCGCCGCGGGCAACATGGATGTGGCGGTGGACGTCATTCGGGAACCCCGAGAGAGCGAGGCGGGCACCGAGTCGGTTTTGATCTCCGCTCCGACGCTTCCGGCAGGCGACTATCTGCTGCGAATCCGCAGCATGGGGCCTGTGGTGGTGGGCCGCCGCCTGCATGTGTACAGCGAGAATGCCGCCGCTGTGTTCACCCAGCCCGATCCCAACTATACCGTGGAGACGCCGGCGGACGCGGCGGGGTGCGTGGCCGTCGGCGGGTATGTCAGCCGGGCGTCCTGGACGAACTATCAAGGGCAATCGTACGCTTTCAGCCCCTCGCCGGGCGCCGAGCAAGGCATGGCTTCGTACAGCGGGCGGGGGCCGACGTTGGATGGCCGCAGGAAGCCCGACATTGCGGCGCCCGGCACGGCCGTGATTTCCGCGCGCGACCGCGTGTACCCCCTGGGCAGTGGTTACGACCCGCAAATTGTGGACAACGATGGCGTCTTGGACGGCGCGGGCCCGGCGGACTATTTCGTCATGGGCGGGACAAGCATGGCCAGCCCCGTTGTCGCGGGGGCGGCGGCGCTGCTCCTGGAGGCTTATCCGGTGCTGAGGGGTCGCCCCGACATGCCGGACATCGTCAGGGATGCGCTGATGCACGGCGCTGTTACCCATCGCCTGCCCCAGTGGGAGGGGGCAGGATACTTGAACGTGAAAAACGCCTATTCGCAGCTGCGGCCGTTCGCCGAGCCGACGCCGAATCCCTCGTCCACGGCCACCCCCACGGATACACCGATGCCGACGGCAACGACCACGCGCACGGCGACGGCCACGCCGGCCGCGGAGCCGTCCCACACGCCCACGCCTCCCGCGCCTACCCCTGCACCGTCGGCGACCGCGACGCCCACATGGACGCCGACGGGGACACCCAGCGCAACGCCGACCCTGACCGCGACGCCCACACCGATTACGCCATCCCCGACGCCACAGGGGCCGACGGCCACGCCTTCGGCTACGGCTACGCCATCTCCGACGCCGCGGGAACTGACACCGACGGCTACGACAACCCCCACGCCCACGCGGACGGCGACGGCTACCGCGCCCCCAACGCCCACGCGGACGGCTGTCGCGCCGCCGCAGTGCTACCTGCCGCGGGTGGCGCGGAACTATCGCTACCCGGTCGGCGGCACGCCAACGCCGTTCTTTGACGACTTCAGCGATCCCATGAGCGGCTGGCCGAGGTCTGCGGACAATCCGGCATTCGCGATGGGGTATGTGGGCGGGGAGTATCAGATTCTGGCGCGGCGAAGCGGCCTGGTCTTCGTAAGCCTGGCGCCGGTGCAGATGCAGTCTGACTGGGTTCGCATCCGCGTGCAAGCCCGGCGCGCGGGCGGGGGCGAACCGGCCTACGGAGTCGTGTTTGGCGGATCGGCAACGCACGCCTTCATGGTCTCGCCGCGGGGGTGGGTGGCGCTGTGGCGGTACGACGCGCAGGCGCGGCAGTGGTTGGAGGTTCGCGGCTGGACGCGGTGCGACGCGGTTCGCGGAGGCGATGCGGCAAATATCCTCACAGTGGACAAGGAAGGCGGTCTGGTGCGTTTCTTCGTGAACGACACGCCCGTGGAATTCACGCCCGCATGGCAGGACAAGGATGCGTTCCTGGTGCGGAGCATGGGCCTCGCGGCCATTCTGTTCTCGGAGTCAGGGCCGGCGGCGGATTGCCGCTTTGACGACTATGCAGCCACGTACCCGAGCGCGGCGATCGTAGAGCCGCCCGTGCCGTAGGGGGTTCGGAGCCGGCTATGTCCCCTTTACGACGATGTCGCTGATGAGGTTGGCGGCCTCGTCTCCACGGTCGGCGCTGTTGCTCAGGTGGCGCAGGATTTCCCGCAGTTTGAGCACGCGGTTCACGTCCTCTATGGTTTTCACGCCCTCAAACAGGTGCACAAGCGCCTGCCGGTAGAGATCTTCCACGCGGTTTTCCAGGGACTTGGCGCGTTTGGCGTGCTCAATGGCGACGCCAGGATGGTCGCTGAGGCGCAGGACGGCCAGGTGAATCTCTGTGGCGGCATCGGCGAGGAGTTTCACGATGGCCACGATGTCTGCGTTCGGCTCCACCTTGAACAAGGCCATCTCGTCCACGGAGGTATGGGCGTAGTCAATGATGTCGTCAATGGCGCGCGACAGGCCGAAGATGTCCTCGCGGTCAAACGGCGTGGCGAAGGTGCGGTTGAGTTCGTCTATCAGGATGCGGCGCAGTTCGTCGGCTTCTTTCTCGGCACGCCTCAGGGCGTCCACAATTTCGGGGCTTGGGGCGCGCACGTACTGCTCCAGGAGTTGGACACCCTCCAGGGTTTTGGCGGCCTGTTCGGCGAGGAGTTGCCGGAACCGGTCGGGTTTCCTGCGAAAGAGATCTTTCAAGCCCATTTGTTTGCCTCCGAATGCTGGATAGGACTTAGCCGAGCCACGCATGAAGCGGGATGTAGATGAGCGCGGACATCAGCATGGACGCCGGGATGGTGAGTAGCCAGGCAACGGCGATGTCGCCTGCCACCCCCCAGCGTACTTTGGACACGCGCTCGGCCGAGCCGACCCCGATGATGGTGGAACTCACGACCTGCGTAGTGCTGACCGGCCCGCCCAGTACGGCCGCGCCTAGGATGACGGCGGCGGATGCGGCCTGCGCGCTGAAGCCGTGGATGGGGCGGATGCGGTAGAACTTGGCGCCCAGCGTGCGGATGATGCGCCAGGCGCCGGTGAACGTGCCGAGGGCGATGGCGCTGGCGCAAAGCGCGATGACCCATACGGGCACGTGGAAGGACTCTATCAGCCCACCGCTCACCAGGGCCATGGTGATGATCCCCATGGACTTCTGCGCGTCGTTCGTGCCGTGGCTCAGGGCCAGGCCGATGGAGGTGAGCACCTGCGCGCCCTTGAAGAAGTCATTGGCGCGGGGCGTGGCGGCCCGCGAAAGCCACATGAGGAGTTTCATGAAGAGGTAGCCGACGATTAGGCCCAGGATGGGCGACGTGAAAAGGGCGATGACGGTCTTGCGGATGCCCGCGACCTGGATGGCCGAGAAGCCATGGGCGACGGCGACCGCGCCGACAAGCCCGCCGATGAGCGCATGGGAGGAACTGGACGGGATGCCGAGAATCCACGTGATGATGTTCCAGGCGATGGCGCCGAGCAGGCCGGCGAAGATGACGGTCGGGCCGATGGCCGTGGGCGAGACGATGTCGTGGCCTATGGTGGTGGCGACGGCAACGCCGAACAGGAAGGGGCCGGCGGCCTCGGCGAGGGCAGCAAGAACCAACGCCTTCCTCGGCGACAGGGCGCGCGATGAGATGGTCGTGGCGACGACGTTGGCGCTGTCGTGGAAGCCGTTCAGAAAATCAAAACCTACAGCCGTGACGATGAGCGCGATGGTGATGGCGGTGTCGGAACTCATGCCTACTCCTGATCTCGGCGTTGCGATATGACGGCGATTGTACCATAGTTTCCAAGTTTTGGCAACGTGTGCAGGGCGAGAATTTGCTAAACGATTGCCTGGCATGGTCTGACTTCGGATGTCGTCAGGATGTCGTCAGTCCAGGCGGAAATGGCATCCTCGGCTCTCGCGGTTGCGCCAGGCGGCTTCGGCGACGATGGTGGCGGCCTGAACCGCGTTGCGCAGCCCGACGAGGGCGTCGTTCAGCCGCGTGGTGCGGTAGAAGCGTGTGATGTCATCCTGCAGGTCGTACAGGTCGCCGATGGCGCGCTCCAGGCGCTTGGTGGAACGAATCAAGCCCACGTAGTTCCACATGATGTGTTGGATGGTGCTGAGATCCTGCTGGATGAGGGCGGGGTCGGCGAGGTCCTCCAGGCCCACGTCGCGCCACGGGGGCAGGTCGGCAGGTCCAAGCGGCGCCCGCTTCGGCAGGTTCTGGCGGATGTGGTCGGCGGCCCGCCAGCCCCAGACGAGGCCTTCCAGGAGCGACGCACTGCCCAGTCGGTTCGCGCCGTGAACGCCGGTGCAACTGACCTCGCCCACGGCGTAGAGGTTGCGAATAGTGGTGCGGCCTACCGAGTCGGCCCAGACGCCACCGCAGAAGTAGTGCGCGGCCGGCACCACGGGCACGGGCTCGCGGGTGATGTCCACGCCGAACTTCAGGCATGTCTCATAGATGTTCGGGAAGCGGCGCAGGATTTTGGCGCGGTTGATGTAGGAAGCCAGGTCCAGGTACACGCAGTTGGCGCCCGTGGCCAGCATTTCCTGGTGAATGCTTCGTGCGACCACGTCGCGGGGGGCCAGGTCTTTCCACTGGGGCGCGTACTTCTCCATGAAGGGTTCGCCCTGCTTGTTGATAAGGCGGGCACCAGCGCCCCTCACGGCCTCGCTGATGAGGAATTGCGCGGCGTTCAGGTGGAAGAACACGGTGGGGTGGAACTGGATGTACTCGGCGTTGATGATGCGAGCGCCCGCGCGGGCGGCCATGGCCAGGCCATCGCCGCGCGCCAGCGGTGGGTTGGTCGTGTGCAGGAAGATACGCCCCAGGCCGCCGGTGGCCAGCACGGTGGCTCTGGCCAGGAAGGTGTCCACGCGGTTTTCTGCCTGATTCAGTACGTAGGCCCCGCCGCACGAGAGCGGCTCATAGACGCGCAGCCGATTGAGGGCATGGTGCGATGGGGTGAGCAAGTCTACGGCAGTGTGGGCCGACAGCACTCGGACATTCGGGCAAGCCCGCAGAGCCTCAACCAGTTTGGTTTGAATGGCCTGGCCAGTGGCGTCGGCGGCGTGCAGGATTCTCTCGGTGGAGTGGGCAGCCTCGCGGATGTATTCCAACTGGTCGCCATGGCTTCGGGCGAAGGGGACGCCCAGCTGCTTGACCAGGAATTCCTCCACGAGGCGCGGGCCTTCGGTGGCGAGGATGCGCACGGCACGGCGATTGTTGAGGCCGTCGCCCGCCGCGATCAGGTCGCGGGCCAGTAGGGTCGGCGAGTCGTGCACGCCGCTGCCGATGATGCCACCCTGGGCGTAGAACGTGTTGGATTCCAGCGGGTCGGCGGCGCTGGTGATGACGGTGATGGAGAGCGTGGGGTCTTCGGCCAGACGCAAGGCGGCTACGGCCCCCGCAATGCCGCACCCGATGATGAGAACGTCGCTTTGAATGATGTCAGCGCACATGGGAGATTCCCTTCATGCAGTGGTTTAGGCCAGGGCGAGCATGCGCTCTAGCGCCTCGTTGGCCCATTTCTGGATGTTCTTCGGGACGCGGACGCGGTTGACCAGGCGGCCCTGGGTGAGTTCGTCCAGGACGTAGGCCAGACTCTGCGGCGTGATGCGATACATGGCCCCGCACTGGGAACGGGCCAGCGGCACGACGGTCTTGTCGGGGTTCTGGGCGGCGAGCCGCTCTACCAGATGGATTTCGGTGCCGATGGCGACGGTGGTTCCTGCGGGCAGGTCGCGCACGTATTTCACGATGCCGCTGGTGGAGGCGGAAGCATCGGCGCGGGCCACCACTTCGGCGGGACATTCGGGGTGGACGATGATTCTCGCGTCGGGGTAGCGGGCGCGGATGGCGTCCACGTGGGCGGTCGTGAAGCGCGTGTGCACGTGGCAGAAGCCCTTCCAGACGATCATGCGCGCGTCGCACATGGAGTCGGGGTCGGGCGCGTCGGGGTCCCAGACTCGGATTTGGGATGGCGGTACGCCCAGCGCCAGCGCCGAGTTGCGCCCCAGGTGCTCGTCGGGGAAGAAGATGACGTGCCCGCGCTGCGAGAAGGCCCATTGGAGGACCTTCTGCGCGTTGGCCGACGTGCAGACGGCCCCGCCATGCTGCCCGCAGAAGGCTTTCAGGTCGGCGTAGGAGTTCTGGTAGGTAATCGGCACGATGTCGTCGCCCCACAGGGCCGAGAGAGCGTCCCAGGCCAGGACAGCCTGTTGGCGGGTGGCCATGGCGGCCATGGGGCACATGGCGGTCCTTTCGGGTATCAGGACGGCTTGGTCGGGCGCGCAAAGCATGGCGGCGGTCTCGGCCATGAAGTCCACGCCGCAGAAGACGATGTAGCGGGCGTTGCGCACCTGGGCGGCGCGGCGCGAGAGTTCCAGCGAGTCGCCGACGAAGTCGCCGACGGCCACGATGGAATCGCGCTGATAGTGATGCGCCAAGATGACCAGGTCGGAGCCGAGGGCCGCTTTCGCTGCTCGTATGCGTTCGGCGGCCTGCTCTTCAGTCATGGCGGCATAGGTCTTGGGCAGTGTCATGATCCTGCTCCTAGCGGGTAAAGTTCCAGGCTGATGTCCAGGGCCTGGGGCGAGTGGGTGAGCGCGCCGACCGAGATGTAGTCCACGCCGGTGGCGGCGATTTTCGTAACGGTGCTCAGGCTCACGCCGCCGGAGACCTCCAGTTTGACGCGGCCCTGGGCGCGGCGCACGGCCTCGCGGATGTCATCCAGGCTCATGTTGTCCAGCATGATGCGGTCCACGCCTAGCGCTAGGGCCTCGTCCAGTTCGGCCA